>JANMGN010000322.1:0-11958 GCA_031374645.1 Chitinophagales bacterium
CAAAGAAAATGATATAATAATTGCTTACAATAAACTGAATATCAATACTTTACATGATGCAAAAGAAATAAAAACACCAACCGAAGGCAGCATGACCGAACTGGAACGTATCTATGTTTCTGAAACGCAAAAAGGAAAAGGCTTGGGTAAAATACTGATTGAAAAAGCAATTGAAAGAGCTACTTTTTACAAAAATGAATGGCTATGGTTGGGCGTTTGGGAAAAAAATACGAAAGCACTCGGATTTTATAAAACGATGAATTTTGAAATTTTTGGCTCACATCATTTTCACATGGGCGACGATTTACAAAATGATTTTTTGATGCGAAAAAAATTAGTCAATAAATAAATCGACTTCTTTTTCTGGAATCAAACCATTTTTTTGAGCGTGCTGAAAAAGATACTGAACCGCAGCTTTGCCTTTTTCGCCCAAATCTAAGGTAAAATCGTTCACATACAAGGCAATATGTTGTTTCATAACGGCTTCTGACATTTCTTGAGCATTTGCACGGACAAAATCCATTACATTTTCTGGATTCGCAAAAGCGTATTCTAAACTTCTGCGCAAAACACGATTTATTTTTTGTTGCAAATTATTGTCGAAACCACGACGAGTAACAATGCCGCCCAAAGGAATCGGAAAACCAGTCGTTTGTTCCCAATGTTCGCCCAAATCAAGGAGTTTTTTCAAACCACGTTGCTCAAAAGTAAAACGGTTTTCGTGTATGATAACGCCCGCTTCTACCCTTTCGTCAAGTACCGCTTTTTCGATGTCGTGAAAAACAATTTCTTCTTTATTTTGTGCTTCGGGAAAAGCAAAACCTAACAGTAAATTTGCAGTCGTATATTTGCCAGGAATAGCAATTTTGGTATTATAAATAGTTGATTTCCAATTGTTTGCAACTTCTTTTGTAATCAAAAGAGGCCCACAATTATTACCCAATGCAGAGCCTGAATGTAATAAAATATAGCCTTCGGTAAGGTAAGCAAAGGCGTGATAACTTAGTTTTGTAATATCAAGTTCGTAGCGAAAAGCCTTCTGATTTAAGGCTTCTACATCTTCCATAATGACCTCAAAATCAAGCCCTTCGGTATCTATTTTATGATGAAGCATGGCATCAAAAATAAAAGTATCGTTTGGACAAGGAGAAAAACCAAGTGTTAGTTTCATATTTTATTTAAAAAGTGGCAATTATTTTAATCCAATAACTTACAAAATATTCAAAAACAAGTGACTTTCTACGTTTGTAAAAGCACGTTTTTTATCTTTGGCAATCGTATAATCTAAAAAAGTTAGATTTCTGATGTACCTAAAAATCGTGTTATACACTTCCGTATCTTTTTCAATTTGTCCACACAAAGCCACTTCTATAATCTCAGGATTAAGTTTGAATTGATTGACAACTAACATCAAAAAATAAGCTGCATCATTGCCTGTTTGAAATTGGAAGTTATTAGCAAAAAGTAAATTTTTTCCTTCAAAAAGCACAATCTGAACTTGTTTTTGATGAAAATTCATAAACATTTTTTTCTTCAAGTTCTCGTCAGCTACCAAAAGAAAAAGATTATTTACCAAATGTGAAACATTATGTAAAATTTCTGCATTAGGAAAACTTTCTTTTATAAACCGCTGTAAATCAAATTTTAACGCATAAATATTTTTTATACTCAAATGCTTTAAATCATCGTGACCGACCATTTCGTTGCTTGCATTCACACTTACTTTTTTCAAATAAGATGCTTCGTTGTGCGATTCGTATAGCTCCTCAGGAACAAAAGTAAACGCCTGATGCAGCAGCGAAATTTTGACCGTTTTGAAAGACAATTGCAACATTTTGTCTTGGTGCATAAGCGTTTGTAGCTCATCTTTCCAGCTAAAAAGTTCCCGATTTTGGTCTTCTAATTGGTAGCTTCGGTACGCCAAAAGTTGTTCCTCATCGTATATTAAATACGTAGAAGCGTCATCAGCGAGCAGCAAATGCAAGTGATATTCGTATTGTGACTTGGTAAAAAAACTTTCGTCAAGTATATCGTAAGTGATGTTTGCCATTAGCCTTTTTTACTGATATTAAGTGCGCCATTATAGACAGCACCTTCATCTACGATAAGCGCATTTGCATTGATATCGCCTTCTATATTTGCCGTTGGCAACAATTGAAGCGTATCAGAAATTTTAAGATTTCCCTTAATCCTGCCTTGTACTGCTGTACTTTGTGCGCTGATATTACCGTCGATAAAGCTGTTGTTTCCCATCACTAATTTTTTAGTGACATTTACCTCGCCTTTTATTTGTCCATCTAAACGAACATTCTCAGTGCTTGTAAATTTACCTTCGATACGTGTTCCTTCTGCAATTACGCAGGTCATACCATTTTCGGTTATATTGTTTGTTTGTGACATATTTTTCTATAAAAAAGAAAATTTAACTTATATAAATTGTTGATTATTAACATTTTATATTGAAATTAAAATTTAAAAAAGTTTAATTCCAACTTATCGAATCAGAAATTTCAGCAATCACATGATACGGAGTTCCTTTATTTTTCATGATTTCTTGCCAAAGGTCATGCGGATTTGACTTAAACAAATAGTTAGCATCCATGTCCGCCAAAACCCAATGTCCATCTTCCATTTCCTCCTCAAGTTGTCCAGGTTCCCAACCTGCATAGCCTACGAAAAAACGAATTCTATCAGGCGTAATCATTTCATTTTCAATAAAAACTTTTAGTTCCTTGAAATTTCCGCCCCAATAAACGCCATCGCAAACTTTTTCTGAACCTTCGAGCAAATCGCCCAAATTATGCAAAAAATAAAGCGTATCATTACTTACTGGACCACCGCAATAAACTTCACTATCGAAAACAGGAAAATCACGCACCAATTCTCCAATTTGCATATCCAAAGGTTTATTTAAACAAAAACCTAATGCGCCTTTTGGGTGTACATCACACATCAAAACGGCTGTTCTATGAAAAAAACCACTGTCTGAAAAAGGTTCTGAAAGCAGAACCGTCCCATTTTTTACCTTACTTTTATTACTCATGGGTACTGATATAAATACTAAAAGCCCCATCTAAATCTTCCCAAAAAGGGAAGACTTTAATGTGCAGAAACAAATAAATTTTCCAAAATAAAAATAGTAACTTTTTAACTTACCTACTCACAATGTTCAAGCGAATTTAATTTTGTATTAAAATAGATTAAGTTGTTACAAAAATTATAAATTTTCCGCAGGTGTTTCCTTCGCAATTTTTTTAATCATACCACTCAAAACACTACCTGCACCGCCTACTTCGTAAAAGTGAGAAACGCCATCATTGACCATGTTTTGTATGGTTTGTGTCCAGCGAACTGGCGCAGTCAATTGCGCTATCAAATTTGCTTTTATTTCGTCAGCATCCGTAGAAGGTTTTGCATTAACATTCTGATACACAGGACATTGTGGAGAAACAAAATGCGTATTTTCTATCGCTTTTGCCAATTCTTCTTGTGCTGGCATCATCAAAGGCGAGTGAAAAGCACCACCTACTTTCAGAGGAAGCGCACGTCTTGCGCCTGCCGCTTTCATCGCTTCACAAGCCAATTCTATACCTTTCATCGAACCAGAAATAACCAATTGTCCAGGACAATTGTAATTTGCTGGTACAACGATTTCTTCCGTAATCGAAGCGCAAACTTCTTCCACTTTGTCATCATCTAAACCCAAAATAGCAGCCATTGTGCTTGGATTTTGCTCACAAGCCTTTTGCATTGCCATCGCACGAGCATATACCAAGCGTAATCCGTCCTCAAAACTCAATGCGCCAGCAGCTACTAATGCCGAAAATTCTCCCAAAGAGTGTCCAGCAACTGCTTCTGGTTGAAACGCATCACCAGCCATTTTTGCCTTTATAATACTGTGCAAAAAAACCGAAGGTTGCGTAATTTTTGTTTGTGTGAGGTCTTCCATCGAGCCTGTGAACATCACATCGCTGATGCGAAATCCTAAAATATCGTTGGCTTGCTCAAAAAGCTTTTTTGCAAGGTCGCTTGTTTCGTACAAGTCTTTGCCCATGCCTTCAAATTGTGCCGCCTGACCTGGAAAAACGTATGCTTTCATATGTATAAGTGAATAGTGAACGGTAAGCAAATAACAGCACTGTTAGTTGCTCACTGTTCGCTAAATTATTGTTAGTTGATTGATTGTTTCGCTAAAAATTCTTGCGCTAAATTTAGAAAATTGGTTGCGCCTTTGCTTGCTGCATCATACATGATCACAGGTTTATGCAAACTCGGTGCTTCGCCAATTCTACTATTTCTATGTATAATGGTATCGTAAATTTTACCTTGCGCCATTGCACGGATTTCTTGCAAAACGACATTCGCCAAACGCAAACGGCTATCAAACATAGACAATAAAACGCCTTCGATTTCTAATTTTGGATTAAGTTGTTTTTTGACCAAATTAATCGTATTATTCAATTTTGAAAGCCCTTCGAGTGCGAAAATTTCACATTGCACAGGTATCAAAACCGTATCGGCGGCCGTCAAACCGTTGATGGTTACCAAGCCCAAAGAGGGCAAACAATCTATGAAAATATAATCATATTCATCACGGATTTTTGAAACCACCGTATCTAAAACGTATTCTCTTTTAAATCGACTGATAAGTTCCAATTCTGCACCTACCAAGTCAATATTTGCTGGTATAACGAACAAATTAGGTGTTTCGGTAGCTTGTATAGCGTGATGAGGATCTACCTCGTCATCTGTCAAAAGATCATAAATCGTAAAAGTTTCGTCGTCAGGAAATACGCCTGTACCCGACGAGCTATTGCCTTGTGGATCAAGGTCAATGAGCAATACTTTTTTTTCTAAAACAGCCAAACAAGCTGCCAAATTTATTGATGTGGTCGTTTTTCCAACGCCTCCTTTTTGATTCGCAATAGCGATTACTTTTCCCATATTTTATTTAGTCGAAAATCAAAAAATTAAAAATTAAGCGTTGAATGAGTTACGTTAATTCAAATTTTTTGCAAAAATACGCATAAAATTTTTAATTTACAAAAAAAACATCAGATGTTAAAAAAATGTCTAATATTTTCTTTGCAATTATCTGAGTTTTGTAACGAGTAGAAAAGGAACAAAGGAAGGACTTCTGATTTTTATTTTAGCTCGTCTTTTTCCAAAAAAATAAACCGCTACGTTTGATAACGCAACGGTTTTAAAGTTATTCTTTCATCGAAAATCGTAACCGCTCAATATAATCCTTGGTTACGCCCACTAATTTAGCAATTTCGGTATCGTCAAATTCAGTATTAAGGATAAGACTTGTAGCAAATTCTTTTTCTTTGAAAGAAACGCCTTTTTCGATGCCTTTTTCGATGCCTTTTTCGATGCCTTTTTCGATGCCTTCGATGTATCTCAAATCTTTGGTTATGTCGTAATCTATTAACATAGTGGATAGTTGTTTAGTGATTTCTGTCTGCAAGTTACGGAGATTTGATAATATTTCCAACTGCATGATGTATTTTTGTAACTTTTTCTTATTTTTTGTTTTCTCTTTTAAATGCGTGATAATTTTAGCAATAACTTTGCTGTTCGCTTCTTTTTTGAAATCCCCTAAAATGGCAAGGAGAATTTCTTCGGGTGTTTCTGATGCTAAAAATATTTCATAATCTATTTCTTGAATATTGATTACCTCATAATGATAACGTATATTTTCTTCTTTCAGTTCCCTATCAGCTGTCCATTTTCCTGTACCAAGATGTATAACGTATTGATTAATAGGCAATTGGTACTTTTCTCTCAATAGCGCATAATACACCAACATTCTATCCAACATCTTTGGGTGTACGCTCGACTGAAATTCGAGATGATAAATGTGTTGGGTTTGAGTTTCGGTATTGGTGGCGAGTTTAAGAAAGTCCGCCCTTCGCTCAACGGTGCGAGGCAAAGTCGTTGGAATAGCTTGTATTTCCCAGTCTGCTAATCCAATGAGTTTTTGTAAAATGGGGTAACCGATTTTCTCAATCGTTTCCTTTAAGATTTTATCGTAGTCTTGGTGCATGACATTTTTTGTTTGTTTCGTAGCACAAAGGTACTTATTTTTTATTTTTTTCAAAAAAAAACATGCTAAAATAGCGCTAAAAAACCCAATTACCAGTAATGCTCATAAGGAAAGGCTTTTAAGAACTCAAATAATAAAACTTAGCAGCTCCTAAAATTAATTATTGATTAAATATTTATAAAAATAAAATACGACAAAACAAATTTATACGTATATTTGCAAGAGTTATTTATTTACAATTATACAGCATCATATAAAAATGAGTACAGCAATTTCTACTGAAAAAAACGTACAACGTATTTTTCTTGACCAACAAAAAAATAGTTATGCCGTGGCGCAAACGACTTATTCGGAACGTAAAGCGAAGCTCACTCGTTTGCTCGATGCGGTAATGAATAACAAGACTGCTATCCGTGAAGCGTTGCATAAAGATTTTCAAAAACACGAATCAGAAGTGGATTTGACAGAAATTTATCCTGTGACCAACGAGATAAAACACGCTTTGAGCCATTTGCGTTCTTGGATGCGAACACAATCTGTAAGTACACCGTTGGCTTTGATAGGTTCTTCTTCTTACATCAAATATGAGCCGAAAGGCGTTGTTTTGCTGATTTCTCCTTGGAATTTTCCTTTTAATCTGACTTTTGCGCCTTTGGTTTCTGCAATTGCAGCGGGAAATTGTATAATGATAAAACCTTCGGAAATTACGCCACATATTTCAGCAGTGATGTCAAAACTATTGAGCGATTTGTTTCCAGAAAATGAAATAACGGTTATTGAAGGCGATGCTTCGGTAGCAACCGAATTGTTAGATTTACCTTTTAATCATATCTTTTTTACAGGTGCGCCTTCTATTGGAAAAATCGTAATGGCCGCCGCAGCTAAAAATTTGACTTCCGTAACACTCGAATTAGGCGGAAAAAGCCCTACGATTATTGATAAAACGGCAAATATGTCAGTATCTGCAAAACGTATTGCTTGGGCAAAATTTTTGAATAATGGTCAAATTTGTATTGCGCCCGATTACGTTTTTGTGCATGAAAGCCGCAAAGAGGAGTTTGTGAAAGCACTCAAAGCAAATATTGAGCAATTGTATGGCGAAAATCCAGAAAATAATCTTTCCTACAACAGAATGGTAAATACTCGTCATTTTGAGCGTGTAAAAAGTTATATAGAAGATGCGGTTTCTAATGGTGCAAAAATTCTTCATGGCGGACGTATTAATACAAAGACAAATTACATAGAACCTACGATGATTTCAGACATGGAAGATAACTCAAAATTGATGACAGAAGAAATTTTTGGACCAATTTTGCCTATCAAAACCTTCAAAAACCTTTCAGAAGTAAGCGATTATATCAATAAAGGCGAAAAACCGCTTGCGTTATACATATATAGTACAAGCAACAAAAATATTGATTTCCTTTTGAATAATACTCGTGCGGGCGGCTCTACGATTAATCACTCTGCCATGCACTTTTTCAATAACAATCTCCCTTTTGGCGGTTCTAATAACAGTGGAATTGGGAAATCGCATGGATTTTTTGGCTTCGAGGCTTTTTCAAATGCAAGAGGAATTTTGCGTCAGCACACACCGTTTAGTGCTATCGAACTGATGATGCCACCCTACTCTAATTTTAAACAAAAATTGATAGATTTGACGATAAGATGGTTTTAGATTTTTCAAAAAAAGAACTAAAAAAGAATGGCAGTATCAAAAAAAATTGATGCTGCCATTTTTTTATCCAAAATACATCTCAATTCTTAATTTTTAATCGTCAAAATAACGTACTTTTGCAAAAAATTAGAATACAATGACATTTGACGATTTGAATTTAAATAAATCTTTGCGTAGTGCGCTCAAAGAATTGGGTTATGAAAAACCGACAACGATACAAGAAAAAGCATTTTCGGTCGTGATGTCGGGTAGAGATATGTTGGGTATCGCACAGACGGGAACAGGTAAAACCTTGGCTTATTTGCTGCCTTGTTTGAAACAATGGACTTTTTCCAAAGATAAAAATCCTACTATTTTGATAGTTGTGCCTACTCGTGAGTTGGTGGCGCAGGTCGTAGAAGAAGTGAAGGCGCTTACGATGTACATGGACGTAAAAGTGGTCGGTGTTTATGGTGGTACAAACATGAATACTCAGATGGCTGTTTTGCGAGAAGGACTTGATATATTGGTCGCTACGCCTGGACGTTTGCTCGATTTGTCGCTGAATGGAACGGTAAAACTCAAATTGGTCAAAAAGTTTATCATAGACGAGGTAGATGAAATGTTGAGCCTTGGTTTTCGTCCGCAATTGGTGCGTGTGATGGATTTTTTGGCTACAAACAGACAAAATTTGATGTTTTCGGCTACTATGACAGACGAAGTAAGCGTTTTAATCAATGATTTTTTTAACGCTCCACAGATTATTGAAGCTGCGCCGACAGGTACGCCTCTTGATAAAATACAACAAACTGCCTATAACGTTCCGAATTTTAATACCAAAGTAAATTTGGTAAAAATGCTTTTGGCTAACTCGACAGAGCTTACAAAAGTGTTGATTTTTATGGAAAATAAAAAATTAGCGGATTATTTGTTTGAGCAATTAGAAGCTGAGTTTCCTGAAAAAATTGGTGTAATTCACTCCAATAAAGCACAAAATAATCGTTTTAATACTGTAAATAGTTTCAAAGACGGGAACTATCGCATCTTGATAGCGACAGACATTATTGCTCGTGGTTTGGATATTGCAGAGGTTTCGCACGTTATCAATTTAGACACACCTGACATTGCAGAGGATTATATGCACCGTATCGGACGTACTGGACGTGCAGACAAAACGGGTATTTCTATTACTTTTACGACCGCAAAAGAAATGGAATATCGTGATGCAATAGAAACTTTGATGGATAGAAAAATTGAAATTTTACCTTTGCCAGAAGGTCTTGTTTTTTCAGATGTTCTGATTGACGATGAAAAACCTAAGGTAAACATGAAGATTATTCAAGTAAAATTACCTAAAAAAGATGCTGGCGGCGGTGCTTTTCACGAAAAATTAGACAAAAACAAGAAAGTAAATGTTCGTGTTTCTCGTTCGGATAAAATGAAACAGAAATATAAAAAACCTAAGACGAGAGGTGCTAAGAAGTAATAAATGATGGTAAAATTCTATCCGAGATATTTCTCCCTTTCCTTAGCATAAAACAAAAAAACGCACTAAATTTTGCTTGCAAAATTTAGTGCGTTTCTGTTTTAAATATATAACTACTGAAAAATTAAAGGTTGCGGCACAGCGCAAAATATTGATTATGAAGCACTTGTGTTCATAATTATTAATTATTCATTTTGAATTATCAACTAACTACGAAGCAGGAATAAATTTTTTTACCAAAACAATAAGCGTTTTCACACCGTCAATACTTGGAAGATTAATACTTGGTGTTGGGTCTTTGACATCTTTATTGTCTTCCACTGTTTTTTCCAACTGTGGTTGTCCACATTTTGCACCAATCGAATGAGTTGGTTTTACATTTACAGTATTTAAAAAAATGAACGCTAAAATGCTTACACCAATTACCAATGGTAAAAAATATTTATTGAAGCTAAGTTTTTTCATAATGTTGGTTTTAGTTTTTCCGATACAAATATACAACTATTTTTCATAATAGACACTACTTCAAATAAAAAGGTTGCCTACAAAGTTACTTTTTTTTATTTTTTCGTCTTATTCTTTTTGTAAAGATGAAAAAATAGTAAAAATTGCATAAAAATAGTATTTCTTTTTTAAGGTCAATGAATTATTTTACATTCCGAAAAAATCAAAACCTCCAAAACCACCATATTTGTCCATTTGCTTATACTCTCGAGAAAGCTGTTTTGCAAACTCCTTGAAACTTGCTTGCGTGTTACACGCAAGGGATTGCTGACGAACCATTTCGTTTCCTTCTTTTATTTCCTTTAAAGATTTTTTAAATTTTGAATCCGAAAATTTATCCGTATAAGTAAAAAACTGCTGAACGATTGGATTTTGACGCAACTTATAATTAATTTCCACCTCTATTTCGCCCACTTGTTTTTGCAAAACCTTTATATAACTACTCATCAAATCGTCAGAAACATTTGCCAAACTATCGCTATCCATTTGCTCTACTTCAAGCTGAATTTGCAATAATTCATACAAATCATTTTCGCTATAAGCATTCGTAACACGTTTCATAAGCTCGCTTTTTTGCTCTCTCAAAACCTCATCTTGTTCTGTATCAGGATGCAACAACTTAGCTAATTGTGTATAAATACCACGTGCATCTTTTTTCATTTTATCTTCCGCTTCTTTCTCTTTTGCCGCCGCTTCCAGTTGTTTTTTCGTTTTTTTTCGCTCTTTTGGTTCTTTAAAACCCATTTTATCTTTAAATTCTTGATGCACATCTTTCAAATAGTCTTCATCTTCTATTTTATTGGGGTCTATTTTCACACCGAATATCTGCTCAAACAAATCTGCCATTCCTTCACTTTCTCCAGCTTTGTCCTCTTCAAAGGTCGAGCCTTCGTGCTTTTCGTATAAATCTTTCAGAACAAGTGCCTGAGCCTCATCGAGCATATTTTCGCCTTCTAAAAAATCTTGACAATTACCTACGATAAACCTTGAAATAGCCTCTCGTTCGCTTGTCGTCAGTTTATATTGCTCATAAGCGTCATCAAAAGCAACCGTCATTTTGATTGTTGCATTTCTTGCTTCTAATGCCAAAGGCAATATTTGTTTGTGGTACTTAATTTCTACCTCTTTTATTGTTGTTTCAAATTCTACTTTTTTCGCCTTTAACTCCTCAATTTTAGCGACTAAGCTATTGAATTTTGCTTGTGTTTTACTCAAACTTTTCGTTTGGTCTGCACTCAGAATAAGTTTATTTTTCTGCATTTTTCTCTATAATATGTCTAAAAATGATGTTTTTATTTTAAAATTTTGAATTGTTAAATCTGTGTATATTAATTTTTTCGTACTCCGAAGTATATAATACTTTTGGCTTTATACACATTGCTTCCAACTCCTCTGCAGTTCCTAAAAATACATTCATATCTACAAAGCCTTCTATGCCATCGAGCTTTCCTTTATTGCCGTATTGCCAAAATTTAAACTGTTTTTCATTGACCAATTGCGGTTTCAAACTGCCATATTTAGCAATCCACAAAGGATATTGGTCAAAATTTCCAATGATATAATTATAGTAAAATTTTTGGGACGAGTAAATAATCGGCTTCACGCCATACCGTTTTTCAACAATATCAAGCCAAGTTTGCATGCGAGTAATGATGAGTTCCTTATCTGCACCATCTACTTCTTCTGCATCAAGTACAGGCGGCAAATCGCCTACTTCGAGCCGTGCAACATCAATAAAATTTTTCGCCTGAGCGAGCGCATTTACTGTCGGTCGAAAAAAATGATATGCGCCTCGTTTGATACCTACTTGCTTAATCGTAAGCCAATTTTGTTTAAAATGCGTATCTGCCAAGTTTGCACCTTCGGTTGCTTTTACGTAAGCAAAATCTATGTTTTCTTTAGCAATTAAGCTCCAATCTATCTTTTCTTGATACCTCGAAATATCTATACCTTCTACCGTATAATCCGTGCGTCGGTCTGTATCTTCATTGCAAGCAACAAAAACAAAACAACATAAAAAGATAAAATTTTGGATACGTATCATTATAAAGTGCCAAAGATATGTTTTTTATGAAAAAAATAAAAATTTAGACCTATATATTCCTTATTTTTAGATTAAAAAAAGTGGCTATTCCTCAAATTTGAGAAATAGCCACTTTTGCAAAATGCTAACAGTGAAATTACATCGCCTTAGTTTTCGCTAAATAAATTGGTATCAGGACTTATTGCATTGTCTTCTGCTACTTTTTTACGATTTTTTAT
>JANMGN010000324.1:0-4480 GCA_031374645.1 Chitinophagales bacterium
AGATTAATAAAAATTATTTTGAAACTATTAAGCAATAATAAAGTATGCCATTTTTGGGATAAAATCTCTAATATAGGTATTCAAGAAAATACTCCTCCCTCAGAAGTTAAGAGTATAACTATGCTTAATAGGCTCAGTTTCCCTGTGCTTATTTTGCAACTTTTGGTGCATATTGTAAATATCATCAACCAAAATACGATACAAATTATTGCAGGATGTATAGTTTTGAGTATTACATCTTGTATTTTTATTTTTAATCATTACCAAAAGCATTTTTACGCCAAACTCTGTTTGACTTTTTTTTACCCAATTGTTATTTTCGCCTTAGAAATATGCTATGGCGCAGCTTTTCGAGTTCAGTTTGCTTACATGATTATCATTATATCTATTATTATTTTTCATAAACAAAATTCTGTTTTAGTAAAAAATCTACTCGTATGTTGGTGTATATTTTTTTATTTTTTAGGCGATTTTTACACGAGTAATTATCCTCCTATTTTCAACTTAGTTTTCTCTAATTTTGACATACACGTTATTTTTCTATGTTCTGTTATAGGAATTGTCGTGATTATAAGTACTTATATTAGTGAAAATGATAAGTCAGAAAAATCACTCGAAGCCTCTATGTCGCTCATTGTATTGAAAAATAAAGAATTAGACTTGGCTAATAAAGAGCTGGAACGCTTCGCTTATATTGCTTCGCATGACTTGAAAACGCCACTTCGCACCATAGTAAGTTACTTAGATTTGATAAAGAAAAAAATAAAACAAGGTAACCTGGAAGACATTGATAATTATATTGATTTTGCGAGAAATGGCGGTAAAAAAATGAATATGCTCATAAACGAAGTATTAGAATACTCTCGTTTGAATATTTCCAAAGAAATAGACTTAGAATTGGTAGATTTGAATACTATTGTGGGCGAAAATATAGCTCAACTGAATTTTGTACTGAAAGAAAAAAATGCCATTATTGTTAGCGCTACATTGCCTCTTATGAAAACCAATCGTTTAATGATTAGCTTACTTTTTCAAAATCTGTTAGAAAATGGTATAAAATACAACACAGAGCAAAAACCTAAAATAGAAGTTTCTTTTACAGAGAACAAAGAAAATTTGACCTTATTTTTTAAAGATAACGGCATAGGAATAGAAGAAAAATACAAAGAAAAAGTATTTGAAATGTTTACTCGCTTACAAAATGACAATGAAGGTTCTGGTATGGGATTGGCAATTTGTAAAAAAATAATAGAACGATTGGGCGGTAAAATATAGTTTGAAGCAAATATTAATCAAGGAACAAATTTTATTATTCAGCTACCTTATTTGACATAAGTATTTCATAATCAATATTTTATAAAAATTAAACTTTAACACATTTATTATTATTACAAAAAAAATGTTAATTATTTAGTTAAATTTTTGCAAAAGAGTTGTGTAGTATTCTTTTTTACCATAATATTGCATTGTAATTCAGAACGAAATAAAATTTCACATCTTCTTATAAATCAAATATTTTCAGTTATCGAGTAAAAACTTTACATTATTTATTTCAAAATATTATTTAAAAGTATGTTAGACATAAAGCCATGTCTGATGTCAAACGTAAATTATTGAACATAATGATGAAAGTAACTGCTTTTACAGATCACGAATTAATTGCGCTATACCTTGAAGGAAATGAGCGTGCATTTGAGGAATTACTCAGCCGCCACCAGCAAAAAATATACACTACCGTTTATTTGTTCGTAAAAGACCAAGATTTGGCAGACGACATCTTCCAAGAGGTTTTCATCAAAATTATTGACACGTTACGTCGTGGTAAATACAATCACGAAGGTAAGTTTGTACAATGGGCAATGCGCATTGCATACAATATGTGTGTGGATTATTTCCGCCGCAACAAACGTAAACAAACCGTTAGTGCGACCATCAACGATGAATTTGACCTTTTCAAAATAATTCCTATTTCGGACGAAAATGCCGAAGACCAAATTATGAAAAGCCAAACGCATACTAAAATCCGTCAATTGGTAGATATGCTGCCAAACGAGCAGCGTGAGGTCGTGATTTTACGTCACTACGCAGACATGAGTTTCAAAGAAATCTCTGGACTTACTCGTGTGAGCATCAATACTTCACTTGGTCGCATGCGCTATGCACTTATCAATATTCGTAGAATGATTGAAGAAAAAGAAGTTGTTTTACAGTAGTCAATTGATAATTTTAGTTCGTTTATAATTTCTTATCAACAAAAAAAATGTTGCACGTTCTGAAACGTGCAACATTTTTTTATAAATGAAGAGTTATATTTTTACCTAACCAAAGAAATATCTCCTTTGTAAGAAATAACCTCGCCGTCGAGGTACTCCATCAATACAACCCAAGTATAAACGCCTTCGGGAGATTTTTTACTACGGAATGTACCATCCCAACCAAAATTAGAGTCATTGGGAGGAAAATCTGCCCCTTCAAAAACTAAGTTTCCCCAACGGTCAAATACACGCATCAGCTGTATTTTTTTAGCCGAACGATCTGTAAAAATCGTAAAACGGTCGTTTATGCCGTCGTCATTGCCAGGAGAAAATACATTTGGAGGAAAAGTACGTCTTGGTTTTGAAACTATAACCGTCAATCTATCTACTGCTGCACAACCCGTTTCGTCTATTGCTTTTATGGTATAAGAAGTTGTTTTAAAAGGGTTTGCAATAGGATTTGGGCAATCTCTGCAAGTAAGCGACGTGTCTGGTGTCCACATCCAACTTTTTACATTTTTACCTACTGGGCTGGTTTCTGCAAAAAGCGAAGCCGTTTCGCCCAACTCAATAGTCTGGTCGCTACCTGCATTTACGATAAATGGCGACGGTTGCGAAAGATTGACTGGTACTTGAAACTCGCAATTTGCGGTATCTCGCACGATGAGCGAATAAGTTCCTGCGGGCAAATTTGTGAACAAGTCATTTTTTTGAAAAACAACTCCATCAAGACTAAATTGGTAAGGCGGACGACCACCTTCGCCAATAAATTGAATTTCGCCTGTTCTATCATTGTAGCAAAGTAAATTTTTCAAATTTCCTTTTACACCCAAAAGTGGCGGCTGATTTAAGCCAACTTTTATCGTTTCCACACAATTATTTTCATCTGAAACACTTACTGTATAAATACCTGGTGCAAGCTCCGTTGCGTTTTGAGTAGTTTGATTTTTAGCATCATTCCAAAGGTATTTGTACGCTCCTGTTCCGCCTGTTGCTTCCACATAACCTCTACCGTCGTTTGCTCCGTTGCAAGAAATAACTACAGTATCCGCCTTCAAAACAATTTTATCTGGTTGTTTTACATTAAAATTAAAAACACCTTTGCAAAGGTTGTCATCTTGCACTGTAATATTATAAGTACCTGATGCTAAGTTACTTATGCTATTTCCGTTTTGAAAACCTGAACCAAAATCATATAAAAAAGGTGATTTTCCGTTGAAAATATTAAGTGTAATTGAGCCGTCACTCAACCCAAAACAAGAGGGCGGTTTTAATGCTTTGATGGTCGGGTCAAGATTTAATTCCAGCTCTTTCAAGTCCACCGTGATGGCTTTTAAACAACCATTTACATCTTTTATAAAAATAGGATATTTGCCAATAGCGAGATTTTTTTCCGTATTATTAGGAGCATAACCATTTCCAAAATCATACTCGTATGGCGCAGTTCCTCCACTTGGCACGAGTGTGATTATTCCATCTTTTCCGCCATTACAAGTTGGTTTTTTGAGCAAAGTATCTGTTATAATTGGCAGAGGACTTTTTACGTCAAAAGTGTAAACAAAATCACAAGTTGCTGCATTAGAAACAGTTACCTTGTATTGTCCTGCACCAAGATTGCTAATTGTAGGTGTTGTTTGTCCTAAATCCCAAGTGTAAGTAGTTGGTATTTTCGTCGTCGGATTTAGTTTTATTTCGCCTTCTAAAAGGTCTGGACAAGCTAAATTTTTAATCGTAGGAGCTGTTTCTATTTTATTTATTGTACTGCAACAGCTGTCCACCGTAAAAGAATCAATAGCCGTAATCAAGCAACCTTTATCACTTTCCAAAGTAAGTGCGACGTACTTTGTGCCAACTGTATTGTATGCCACACTGTGTAAAGGTGGTTTTGTAGCGTCTTTCAAAGTTTTGGGCGTTGCACCTTGTCCAAAGTTCCAACTCCAACTTTTAATTACGCCATTGCTATAAAAAGATTGGTCTTCATAAGTGAGATTTTCTCCAAAACAAACTTTTTTAGTCGTGGTTGTTTTAAATTTTGCGGTAGGGCCCAAAAAAGTGCTCGTACCACCAAAAGAAACATCAAAACCATCGCCACTATCCGAATAATTGTTGACAACAAGTATATAATGCGCTCCAACTTCCATATCTAACGCTTTTAGATAATTGTCTTTGTTACCTGCGCAACCTGCATCTTCTGAAATATCTGTTGCAGTAGTATTCAAACCTGT
>JANMGN010000357.1:0-5196 GCA_031374645.1 Chitinophagales bacterium
AGTCCATATAGTTCATAAACATATCGCCATCTGCCCCATTTGAGCAAGAAACTTTTGGAAAAGTCGGACAACCATAATTTGCACCGCTTTGATTAGGCGTGTCAGTTACATTATCTGTACCTGTACAAGCTGTTCCGTCATCGCCCCAAATATGGTTTAGATTCAGCCAGTGACCAACTTCGTGCGTACCAGTACGACCCTTGTTAAAAGGAGCGACTGCTGTACCTGTTGTTCCAAAATATTTGTGTGCAATCACAACACCATCTGTCGCAGCTGCACCACCAGGAAACTGAGCATAACCCAAAATACCAGTAGAAGACCCAGCAACAATACTTGGTACTATCCAAAGATTGAGGTACTGATTTCTGTCCCAAGCTGCCGAGCCGCCCAGTGAAACTATTTTTGCAGCATCTGTATTGGCATCAAAAGAAGTTTTTGTGGTAGATTTACGGATAATTCCAGTAGTTGCAGCGCCATTTGCATCTTGTTTTGCAAGGCAAAATGACACGCTTACATTCGCTTTTAAGCTCGAAAAAGCAGCAGGAACACTCGTATTATCTGCATTAAGCAATTGAAAATCAGCATTTAATACATCTATTTGTGATTGTATCTGAGCGTCAGAAATATTTTGCGCAGCAGTATTGTACAATACATGAACAACTACGGGAATGTTGTACGTAGCTCGCTCGCCGTCTTGAAATGTGCTTACAAATTTTTGTGTAAATGCCTCGATTTCAGCTCTGTTGCTTTTTAATTGCGGGTCAGCGTTTTCTTGCTGATGCAAAACATCGTGTGCAACACAAGTGCGCTTCTGTGCATTTAGCGAAAAAGCACTCAACAAAAGTGTTAAAGAAAGTAATTTTAATTTCATCATCTTTGGATATGGTTTTTTAATAAAAAATTTAAGATACAAATATATAAATATAATTTATATTTTACAAATAAAATCAATAAATTAATATTGTTTTACAAAATAATAATTTGTAATCGTTTGAGATTTTAATTTTACATGAAAAATAAAATAAACACATATAATACAATTAAATCTGTGTTTTGGTTGCAACGGTTTGAGATTTTGTTTTAAATAAAATAAAAATATTTTCTAAAACACAATTTCCAATCCTTTTCTCTACCTTTGCACCCCGTAACATCATTACCTTATTATTATGACAAAATACATATTCGTTACGGGCGGAGTAACTTCCTCTTTGGGAAAAGGCATTATTGCGGCTTCTTTAGCAAAATTATTGCAAGCACGAGGCTTTTCCATCACTATCCAAAAATTTGACCCTTACCTCAATGTTGATCCTGGTACTTTGAACCCTTACGAGCATGGCGAATGTTTCGTGACCGATGATGGCGCAGAAACAGACTTGGATTTGGGACATTATGAGCGTTTTTTAAACATTCCGACCTCGCAAGCGAATAGCGTTACGACAGGCAAAATTTATCAGACGGTTATTCAAAAAGAGCGTGCTGGCGATTTTTTGGGCAAAACGGTACAGGTTGTTCCGCATATCACAGACGAAATAAAAAGGCGTGCTTTGTTGCTTGGAAATAGCAATCAATACGATATTGTGATTACCGAAATCGGTGGAACGGTTGGCGATATTGAAAGTTTGCCTTACCTCGAAGCCTTACGACAATTACGTTGGGAACTCGGTTCTGACAATTGTTTGGTCATTCATTTGACCTTAATTCCATACTTGAGTGCTGCAAAAGAGCTTAAAACAAAACCTACTCAACACTCCGTAAAAGAACTGTTAAGCACTGGAATCCAAGCAGATATATTGGTTTGCCGTACAGAACATCCTATTTCGATGGAAATTCGCAGGAAATTAGCTTTGTTTTGCAATGTAGAAGTTGGCTCGGTAATAGAAGCTGCTGATGCGGAAACTATCTATGATGTTCCGCTGATGATGCTCAAAGAAAAACTTGATACGACTGTAATCTCTAAACTCCGACTGATGGATAAAAGAGAGCCAGATTTACGGGTTTGGAAAACATTTTTGGGTAAATTAAAAAATCCTTCAAATGAAGTAAAAATTGGTTTGGTAGGAAAATATAATGAATTGCAAGATGCGTATAAGTCTATTTATGAGGCATTTATACACGCAGGAGCGATGAACGAGTGTAAAGTTCGAGTAGTGCCAATTCATAGCGAAAAATTAGAAATGAGTTCAGATTTTGAACATATTTTTGCTGGACTTGATGGTGTTTTAGTCGCTCCAGGTTTTGGAGAAAGAGGTATAGAAGGCAAACTCAAAGCGATACAATATGTACGTGAAAATAAAATTCCATTTTTTGGTATTTGTTTGGGTATGCAATGCGCTTGTGTGGAATTTGCACGCAATGTCGTTGGGCTCGAAGGAGCGAGTAGTACAGAAGTAAATAAGAAAACGCCCTACCCGATTATTGACTTGATGCCTGAGCAAAAAAAGATAAAAACAAAAGGCGGAACAATGCGTTTGGGTGCTTATGATTGTGAAATAAAATCTAAAAAATCAAATACCTACCGAGCTTATCAAGACAATAACATCAGCGAAAGACACCGTCACCGCTATGAATTTAACAATGATTATTTGGAGCAATTACAAGCTGCTGGTTTGAAAGTAACAGGTATCAATCCTGAAAGTAATTTGGTAGAAATCATAGAATTAGAAGACCATCCTTGGTTTGTAGGTGTTCAGTTTCATCCAGAACTAAAAAGCACGGTCGAAAAACCGCATCCTTTGTTTGTAGATTTTGTAAAAGCTGCGATGAAATAAAAAATATTTCTATATTTTTCTGCTTTTTTTACCTCACGGGTCTTCAATACCCGTGAGGTAAAAAAATAGAAAAGATAAAAAAAGATAGAAAAGCCTTTTTTATTCCCAATCTGTATTTTTCCTATCTAATGTTAATTTAATATTAACTAAAATTAATTTTTTGTAAAATTTGTATCTTGTGTTTTTAAATTAAAACACAAGAATATACCTTTGTGTTGTCATTTGAAAACATTTACAAAACACTAATTTAAACTATACTTAAAATTAAGCTACGTTATTCATTTCAATCAAAACACACACTATATTATGAGATTACAAAAGTATTTTTACATTATTGCCTTATTTATGATTGTGGCAAAAACACAAGCGCAACAGGATACTTCAAAACAAAAAGTAGTAGTAGAAGCTCCGAAAGTAGAAAAAAATGGTTCGAAAATTTTTCTATTCGTGGATATACACAAGTACGCTACAACCGATTATTAGAAACCAACGAAAACTTAGGCTGTGAACAATGCGATAGGTCTTGGGGCAAAAATGGTGGCTTTTTTATCCGTCGGATGCGAATTATTTTTTCTGGACAAGTCAGTAAACAAGTTTATTTTTATGTTCAACCAGATTTTGCAAGTAGCCCTTCGGCAGATAGGCTTCATTTTGGACAACTAAGAGATGCTTATTTTGATATAGGTGTGGACAAAGAAAACGAATTTCGTTTTAGAATAGGACAAAGTAAAGTACCTTATGGTTTCGAAAATATGCAATCGAGCCAAAATAGACTGGCTTTGGATAGAAATGATGCCATAAATAGTGCAGTTACAAATGAACGAGATTTGGGCGTTTTCTTTTACTGGGCGCCAAAAAAATACAGAGCGTTATTTTCTGAATTGATAAAAACAGGTTTAAAAGGCTCTGGCGATTATGGGCTTTTTGCATTTGGTATTTACAACGGTCAAACAGCGAATAACCCAGAACTAAACAATAAGCCGCACGTTGTTGCAAGATTTACATTTCCTTTTGAAATAAAAAATCAGATAATAGAAGCAGGTATTCAAGCCTACAAAGGTCAATTTGTATTGACTAAAACAAATTTGAGTACAGGCGTAAAAAACCAAAATGCAGATTTGAATTATTTAGACCAACGTATTGCTGCTTCCGTCATATTATATCCTAAACCATTTGGTTTTCAGGCAGAATATAACGTGGGCAAAGGTCCTGAGTTTAATAAAGTAACTTCTACTATCGAAACTACAAAATTAGACGGAGGCTACGCTCAATTGATGTACAAATTAGATTTTAATAAACAGGTTTTAATTCCTTTTGTAAAATACCAATATTATAATGGTGGAAAAAAACATGAAAGAGATGCAAGAAGCTATAATGTAAATGAGTTAGAGATTGGTGCAGAATGGCAAGCCTCAAAAAACTTTGAAATAGTGGCACATTACACCATTTCTAAAAGAAGATATGAGGATTTTATACTTCCTAATAATCTTCAAAAAGGCAGGCTCTTGAGATTACAAGCACAGCTAAATTTCTAAAAATTATCAAGAGTAGGAGATTTAACATTCAGTTAATATTAGCAATTTATCTTTGTACTAAAATTAAAAAACAAAACTACACAAGCGCCTTATAGGCAAATTAAAAAAACATCAATTATGAGCGTATTAAATAACTTACTTTCATTTTTTGTACCAAAAGACAAAAAATTCTTTGACATTTTTGAAAAATCAGGTGCTAACTTAGTACAAATGGGTGTCGAATTAAAAAGCCTAATGGCAGATAACGGTACAAACCGTACTGCATTGGTCAAAAGAATTCACGAACTCGAAAATGTAGGCGATACTCTTACACACGATTCTTTTGTAGAGTTGAGTTCTAATTTCATAACTCCTTTTGACCGTGAAGATATTCATGCGCTCACATCAGCTTTGGACAATATTGCGGACTACATCGATGCAGTAAGCAAGCGTATTGACCTTTACCATATGGACGAAATCACTGAGCCGATGAAGCAATTGGCTGATTTGGCTGCACAAGCGATTGGCGAGGTAAATGTTGCGCTCAAAGAAATGCGTAGCATGAAAAACGTGGTACGTGTAAAAGAAGCTTTGGTACGCATCAATAGTATAGAAAATCACTCTGATACGGTTTATAATTATGCGATTGCAGAACTTTTCAAAAATGAAAAAGATGCTATCCGTTTATTAAAGCACCGTGAGATTTTGGAGCATTTAGAAAACGTATCTGACCGTTGCGAAGATGTGGCAGATGTGATAGAATCTATTATCATAAAAAATTCATAATCATTGTTTTAAATATTTTATTTTTTCACAACTAAAGTTTTAAAACACATGATAGAATTATTATTTGTAACCATTGCATTGGCTTTTATATTTGACTTTATCAATGGTTTTCACGATGCAGCAAACTC
>JANMGN010000385.1:0-3017 GCA_031374645.1 Chitinophagales bacterium
AATGCTTAAAAACGATGAAGCGGCAATTTGTAATACTCAATGGCAGGTAGGAAATAGCGAAGCCAAAGGACGTGCTGCAATAACCAAACGACTTATTGATACGCTCTTTTATCTGAGTAATATTATTCCATTTTACTTTTGTTATGAGTGCCTCACATTCTCCATTGAAAGCACGTAACATCAGTTTCTTTTGTTTGGTTATTGCAGCACGTCCTTTGGCTTCGCTATTTCCTACCTGCCATTGAGTATTACAAATTGCCGCTTCATCGTTTTTAAGCATTAGTTTTTGAGCCTCAATTATTTCGCCTTGCTTATTTCTATAATCTTCTGAACGTTCAAAATTATAAACAGCCTGGTAAACGCCAAATTCGGCTAAGTCAAGAGTTTCTTTGTAGATACTAACTTCTTTTTGCAAGTTATCATAAACAGCCTTACCTTCATTGTATTTTTTTGACAAACTACTAATGTCATTTTCTAAGTTGATTACTTCTTGTCTCCTTTGATTGACATGATTACTGATTTCGGTTTTCTGTCTTTCGACTTCTTTTTCAATATCTACAATTGACTGATAACGAAGCAACTGATTTTTTAGATTTTCAATTTCTTGAAATTCCTTTTTTTTGAGAAAGTCTAAAATCGCCATAACGTATAATTTTTAAAAGTTAAATAATAAAAAATACTATACGTAAGTGATTAAAAAAAGATATGTGATTGCAACAAAAAACGGAGATGAATAGTACAATAATAGTGTCAAGTATTATTTTTTTAACTATTCAAATCCGTAAGTTTAAAATGCCAACAATCATTAGAGTACCCAATAACGTGGAAACCTTCCAAGAGTTTGTAGATTATGTTTTAGTGCCAATCCTAAATGACTTAACAGACAAAGACAATGCACGGCAAAAACAAATCGAAGAACTCAAAAACCAAAACGATGCTGCGCAAGCAAAAATCAATGAACTAATTGCGCACATCAACAAAATCAAAAAAAGTGTCTAACCTCCTGAGCCAGCAAAGCGAAGCGGTTGAATAACTTCTTCTTTTTTATCCACTGTCTCATTCTGTGTTAAAACTTTCAAAAACGCTTCTCTAAAATTAGCGTTAATCATGTAATCAATATTATCAGTGCCTGCACTTTTGATATTGATTTTTTTAATTTTAAAAACTACTTTTTTAGCCATAATAAAAATGTTTTAAAACGCTGCCCATGTACGGGCGACCCTTGCGGTCGCCCAACAAGGCAGCGTAAATGTAAAAATCAAAACAAACAAATCAAAACTATTCTTTCTCAAAAGAAACCTCTATAAACGGCACATTTTCGCCACTCAAAAAAATCTCCTGTGTGTTACTTTCGTAATTATGCGTAACATGAAAAATAGAAACACTACAAAAACCAACCACTTTCTGCCCTCTCCGCTTATCAAAGGTTTGCCTTTTATTAAGTATTTAGACATTTCAATACTTTATTTTGGTGTTAGGAACATGAAAAACAGAACGCTGTATTTGACACTCTTCACACCATTTACTTACTAAAAGCATAACAACTTCCATATCATCAGGCTCACTGTCAATAATAGATTTGACATCTTCCCATTTTACAAGTACTTTGTCAGTTTGACACTCCAGATATAAACCGTTTATTTGACCTTTTGACCAAACTTCTAATTTTTTAAATTCTGTTCGGGCATCAAGGTTAATTACTAATGTTGGAAAATCCATATTTTTAATTATTAATTTTATTTAGCAGCAAGGCAGGGAATCGAACCCTACTATCTCTACCCTTGCGGTCGCCCTATGCTATGCTACGAAGCGTAGTATTGCGTATTGTTGATATTTACCGATTACTTTTCAGCCATTCGTGCCAAGATTGCACAAGTCTTGCCAAACCATAAATCAAAATTGCAATTAAAAAAAATACCATAATGATTGTTATTTGCGGTCGCCCTATGTTTATAATTGTTGATTAATCAACCCTTGAATCATATCAAAAATAGCATCAGGGTTAGTTTCGCCATCAAAATCCGACAGCAACGGACGGTCTCTTGTAAAAGAACAAAGCACCTTATCCGTATTGATATTCAGCACCTCAGCATACGAAAAATCCTGATGAAACGCTTTTTTCAAATAAATATCATCCAACGGAAAACACGTCAAATTATCCTTATTAGGAATAGGCACAAGGTTTTCCATTTCATCATAAAAAAACCACTTCTCTATGATTTGTAATTGCCTACGGCTTGGCGAACTCAGTTTGTACTGTACTATTTCCATAAAAAACATATTTTTATACTGTTATTAAAAAGTGTTTAAATACTACTTCAACTCCTACTTTTCCACTTGATCAGGCACATTACTTTGCGCCAACAACCGCTTAACATTCATCAACAAATACATCCGAAATGTTTGGTACGAAATAAAATACGCAGTCCTGACATACGTTTCGTATATCCATTTATCGTTTATCCCATCATGGTGCTTTTGCTCCAAATAGATAACCTGAATAGCCTGTACCTTCTGTAAAAATAATAAGCGTTTTTGTGTCATACTGCGTAAGTCTTTATTTTAATTATGTTGAGCCAAAAAATTCAATCTTTTCTGCTCCAATGTACTTTTCCACAAAATAGACCGAAGTTTTATTTGCAACGCTTTCAACTCCGTTTCGTCCATTTCATACAATAGTTTTCCTGCTATCCTGCTATCCATCAAGTAATCGTTCACGCTACTCCAAGAGCTGCTATCCACATAAATACCCATTTTAGTAAGTATCGTCAAAACTACGCTCCGTTGCTTCCGAACTTCAGAAGAAGCATCTTCTTTAGTGCGCATCACTTTCTTAGTAATCTTGTCTTTATCAATTTGCAAACTATCCAGCTCCAATCGCTTTATCAAATCCTTCATTTGTCCATAAGTACCCGATGATATTTAGTTTATGTTAAAATCGGAAAAATTAATTTTCCATATATTGCCAATTTGTGCTAAACATTGATTTACTGCATAGAAAAGAGTATCTTTCTCTA
>JANMGN010000400.1:0-3598 GCA_031374645.1 Chitinophagales bacterium
TGAAAATTATGGCGATACTTGGACAAAGTTAGGTCAAAATCTGCCCGCAGAACCTATCAATGTCGTGAAAGAAGACCCTACAAATGCTGATATTTTGTACATCGGTACAGACCACGGATTGTATGTTTCTTTGGATAAAGGAGAAAATTTTATGACTTTGGGTAAAGATTTTCCTGCTGTTGCTGTGCATGATTTGGTCGTTCATCAGCGTGATGCGGAGTTGGTGGTAGGAACACATGGTCGCTCGATTTATGTAGCAAATATAAAGGAATTACAGGCTTTAAAAACAGATATTACGTCAAAAAATCTGTACGTTTTTGATATTGCAAAACAAAAAGCAAATGCGAATTGGGGCAATGTTTGGGGTTATAATCGTTACAAAAAAATCAAAGACCCTGAGCTGAGTGTGCCTGTTTTTTCAGCTTCAAAAACAAAAGGAAAAATGACTGTAAAAACAGATAAAGACTTGATTATCAACACAAAAAAAGTAGAAATAGAAAAAGGATTGAGTTACCTTACTTATAATCTTGATGTTGCAAATGAGGTCGTTTCTACTTATGAAAAAGCCTTAAATACAGCCGCAAAAGAAAAGGATAAAGACAAAGCAAAACCTATAAAACTTAAAAAAGCAGATAGCGGAAAAACGTATCTTCAAGCGGGAAAATACAAACTTGAAATAGAAACAAATGGTACAAAAATAAGCAAAGATTTTGAGGTGGAAACATCAAAAGTGAAACAAGAAATAGAAGAAAGGGATTAGTTTTTACAAAAAAATCCGCAACACGTAAAAGTATTGCGGATTTTTTTGCATATTGTATGTAGTGAAATAAAAAGCACCATAGAAAAACTAATAATTATTTCAAGAAAGATTTATTTTTTAGACCAATCGTATTTCAGACCAATACCAATATGCCAATTTGTACCATTGATATAATTTAGTCCATCTGGCTGTTTTACACCATTTAGAGAGTGCTTAATTATTAAATCTTGTACTTTTTTAAAACCTATCATATATCCACTATTGATATAAAATCTTATTCCTTTGTAAATTTTCGCCTCTATATTCAATCTAAAATCGGGTAAAATCTGAAAGCCTTCATATACTTTTGTTTGAATAGTACCTTGATAGGGCTTATTGCTAAGTCCTGAAATAGAAGATAAAGATTTTTTTATAACCGAACCATGTAATAATAGTTCTGATATAATCTTTACTCTTTTATCTATCATATAGTAGTTGATGCCCACCACATAATTATTACATATTCCAGAAGCCTTTGCTTTTGATATTAAATTGGTATTAGGATTGCTCTCAATATTAAATTCCGTGTATGGGCGATACTGAGTATATCCTAAAATCATATTTATTTTTTCTTTTAACTTATGGCTATAGTATAACGCCAAATAATCGTTTTCATGTGTACTTTCTTCACTATATGTAGTTGATTGTTCAATGTAAGTAAAATGGTTCATGGCTCCATACTCGAATTGTAGGCTTTGTGAGTAGGAATCATAAGGATTGAACATAAAAATAAATGTTATGAAAATACTTGTTTTCATAACAATGGGGCAGTATTTCAACCACCCCATTATTTTTGTATAGTTAGTCAATCAAAAAAATAGGTTCAGTTTCCCATTCGGTTGTGCCTACTTTTATCTTATGGGTTGATTTTAAATAATTGTCAAGAAACGATGCGTTTTTAGTTCCTCCAATATTTCTTGCTACATAGTTGCTATTACTTTCAGTTTCTTGTAGAAAGGGAATATTTTGGTTGCCGCATTGTGTAATAGATGTCCCTCCTACAATAGTAGTTACTTGCTCAAAATAATCTCCTTCCAAGCTTACCCAGAGTTTATCAGCTTTTTTCTGATACCAGATTCCTCCAAATCTTCGGTAACTTTTAGAAGAAGACCCCATCGTATTTTGTAATACATTGTTCTGACTCCAAATTACCCCTTCTAAGCGCCATTTACGATTACTCACAGTCATATCTTCATCATCTTCTTCCTTACCATTTTTAGCACCGCAGCCAAGTGTAATTTGCTTTGTTCCACTACAAATTCCGTCGGGTCTTGTTTCTGTCAATGTAATAGTATAAGTATTTACACCGCTTGCACTATAAACATATTGTACACTTTTACCAGAGCCTGTGCTACCATTACCAAAATTCCACGAATAAGTTGTATTTGCAGTATTTGATAGCGCTACAAGATCTACTACATTTCCGTTGGATATAGCCACTGAAAATTTCGAGTCACAAGGAGGAGGACCTTGAAGATTAATAGTAAGTGTAAAAGTTTGATCCTTGCAACTACACTTTTGACCAGGTGATTGTGTTGCTTGTACAGATGCGATTGCAGAAGACATTCCTGCAGGATATGTATGAGACGGTGGGACAGTTCCATAATAATCAGGAGTCCCGTCGCCAAAACTCCATTTAAAACCACATCCGTTTTCAACATTACTTGTATTTATAAAAGTATAAGTTAGCCCATTTACACCCGAAATATTGGCTGATACGATACATAAATTAGAAAATTCTCTTGGATTTCCTTGTCCATCTCTTTCAAATAATTCTATTTCATTATCATCAACATCGTTTTTATCATAAATAAGTACATTGTAAAAATCTTTTTGTTCCGATATTGGCGTATTTCTTACCGTTTCTAAGGCTGAAAAATCACTATTTAGCACTATTGCAACTTTTCTTTCGTCCAAAAATTTGAAAATACGAGAGCCAATTTTCACTTCATTATTCTGGTTCAACAATGCTTTTAGGACTAGGTCATAAATAAAAGAGCCTTGAAATGCCTTAGGTTCACCGCCAGAGTTCAAATAGTCGAAAAACTGATTTTCTTCTACTTTTCTTGAGGAAATTAAGTTAAACCTTTTTTCGAATTTTTCTAAAACTGGCTGGTCTGTAAGTTGAACATTTGCCTCTTGACTTAGATCATAACCTAATTCCACGTAAGCACTCTGAGAAAATTCAGAGTTTGCGCTTAATAGACGCAGATTCTCATAAATACCTTTATACGTGAGATAATCGTCAAATTCAAGCATCCCTTGACTAAGTCTTACTTTTGAACTACTAAAAGGGTCAATAGTGCCTTCTCTGGACGAGGCATTTTGATTATTGATGCCTGTATTAAGAGCATCGTCTTGCGTTTTAGAGCAATTGTATAGAAATAATGCTAAAAACGAAGCTAAAAATAGGAAAAACAAACTTTTTTTCATAATTTTGTAAAAATTTAAATTTGGTTAGATAATAAAATGTTTAGCCTGCCCATATTATCGCAAGTAATATGGGCTTTTGTTTATATTGGAGTTCTAAAATATGGGAGAAGGCATATTTTGAAACAATATACACGTTGTAGATTTTTTGACATCAAAAAAACCTATAAAATAGAATTAAAAGTGAAACAGTCTTTTTATTTAGAAAAATGCAAAGATTGGAACGCAATTGTTACGTTAGGCGGAGGATAAAAATATCCTTGATAGCTTGATAGCTTGATAGCTTGATAGCTTGATAGCTTGATAGCTTGATAGCTTGATAGCTTGATAGCTTGATAGCTTGATAGCTTGATAGCTTGATAGCTTGAT
>JANMGN010000448.1:0-4347 GCA_031374645.1 Chitinophagales bacterium
CAATTATATTTGCACTATTATCTAACTATTTAACAATTTTTAAAAACTTTATTAATGAAAAAACTAATTTTAAACTTAGCCCTATTAGCTGTAATCGTTGCAGCATTTTCTATTCAAGGTTGTAAAAAAGACGAAGTGGTAACAAACAAATCTCTTTTACAAGGTTTCAAATGGAAAGTAACGGGAGAAACTACGGATGGTAAGGAATCTTTTAGCACACAACCTGCTTGTGAGAAAGATAATACACTTACTTTTGGAACAGATGGTAATGCAATATTTGATGAAGGTGCTATCAAGTGCGCCTCTTCTGATCCACAATCTACAACTAACACTTACACACTTTCTGCTGATGAAAATACAGTAACAGTTAAAGAGGCAGGATTTTCTCTAGATTTTAAAATCTTAGAAATATCCAAAACAACTTTGAAGTTAGAGTCTAACTTTTTGAGTACAGTTGTTCAAACATTCACAAGACAATAATCAAAATAAAAAAACGCCACTTGCAATCCAAGTAGCGTTTTTTATTTAAAAAATAAAAAATAAAATTTAAAGTATTATTTTAGTTCAAAATATACAATTATATTTGCACTATTATCTAACTATTTAACAATTTCAACAATTTTATTAATGAAAAAACTAATTTTAAACTTAGCCTTATTGGCTGTAATCGTTGCAGCATTTTCTTTCCAAGGTTGTAAAAAAGAGGAAGTTGTAACAAACAAATCTCTTTTACAGGGTTTCAAATGGAAAAGAACCGCAGAAACTACTAATGGACAAGACTCTTTTGGAGATTACTTAGCCTGTGAAAAAGACGATACTGATACCTTTAAAGCTGATGGTAATTTAGTGACTGATGAAGGTGCTACAAAATGTGCTGCTTCTGATCCACAAACTACAACGTTGAGTTACACGCTTTCTGCTGATGAAAAAACAATTGTTATTAAAGATTCTGGGTTTTCTATTGATCATAAAATCTTAGAAATTTCTAAAACAAATTTGAAATTAGAATATATGTTTCTCGGTTTTACAGTTGTTGAAACTTATACAAGACAATAATTGAAAAATAAAAAACGCCGCTTGCAATTCAAGTGGCGTTTTTTTATCTATATTTTGAAATCAACTCGCATAATCACTCAAATAATCAAACAAAGGCGTTAGGGCGCCATCATTACAGATGGTTGCGCCTTGAATAATTCCGCTATCTTCGAGGTGCAATAATTCGGATAAAATATTTTCGATAAATTGTTTGCCAAAAAACTCAGACGCATCACGAGGCAGTTCATTCGGTAAATTATCTATCGACATCACATCTATTACATTCGGCTGAAAAGGAGCTTCCGCTTGCATCGTTTTGGGATTATAACCAAAGACAGGCTCGGCAATTGTCGTGGCAAATAAGGTAGAAGGAACAGACGAAACTGGCGCAATATCGCAAGTTACATCGGCTATAACGCTGATGTTAAAATCACTTTTTTTCATATCTTCCAGAGTGAAAAATTGTGGTGCATTATTGTTCCAAAAAATGCCATTGATGAAAATATCTGTTACTTTTTCAAAAGGCTCAAAACAACTTTCAAAACGCTCAGGATGATTGTAAAATTCATTTTTTACAAAAGGCAAATTTTGCTTGTTTTTCACATAATGTCTGGCGTGAAGTTGTGTAAAAACTGGCTCGTCGTATGTCTTTTTCAAAAAATCATTCGGCGAAACTTCTCTAATATTCATGTCTTCTAACACATCTATTGCACCATTTGCAACACGACCATTTCCTGTCAAACATATCTTGATATTGGGGAATTTCGCCTTTTTATATTCTGCTACAAGTGCTATGTAATCCACTGATTGACAGGCTCTTGTAAGCGAAAAAGACTTTGTTTTTTCTCCATAAGTCCAAAGCGCATTGTGTGCTCCTACGATACCTGCATAATGCCCAAAAGCTATCAACCTCGCTCCATATACATCACGTAAAACCTCATAATCTATCATGCGGATTTTCTTCTGCAAAAGTGCTTGCAACAATTTTTTATTGTAAGGTTGTTTCTTGATAGTATGCGAAAAAAATAAGTAAGTTTTACCCGAAATTAGGCTATCAATAGGCACTTCCTTTACACCCAAAAGTACATCACAATCGCCCAAATCATTACTAATGCCAATACCTTCTGCACGGTATTCTGCATCGCTATAACAACGGTCAGGCGAAGGTTCTACAACAAAATCTACGGGGTAAATTTCTGAAATATAATGACACTGACGAGGTGTCAAAGCAACTCTATTATCAGGCGGACTTTTGCGCTCTCTGATGATTCCTATCTTCATATATGTGGTTGGTAAAATGTTTAGGACTAAAAGAAATAAACCACAAAATTACTTTTTTTATCAAGGATAAAAAAATTATAGTAATTTTTTTGATAAAATAAAAATAAAAACTACCTTTGAGAGTAATAAATTAGTAAAATTTTAATTTAAACAAAAAATCAACATCATGTATCAGACAAAAAAAATTGACGCAGTCAAAAGCATTCAAGAAGGTTTCCGTATAGCAGGAAAAGATTGGGGATTATTCATTGGTTTCACGGTAGTTTTCCTCTTGGTATCTACGGTTTTAAGTTTTATTCCTGTAGTAAGTCAGGTTCTAAGTACATTTATTTATCCAATTTTGACGATAGGTTATTATGTAGGAGCACACAAAATTGCGACGAATACCAATATGAGCTTCAATAATTTCTTTGATGGTTTCCAGAAAACCGTACCATTTTTAATCCTTACTTTACTAAAAACATTGATAGGAATAATCTTCGCAGCACCACTTATTTACTTGATTTTCCAAGCATTTGGTGGCTGGGAAATGATAAAAGTCCTTATGGATAATTCTTCGCCTGGCGATGCAGAAGTAGCGCAAGAAAAATTAGAAATAATTACAAGTGGTTGGAAAGCATCAAATGGTTTTTTGATTTTCGGAGCATTTTTATTGGCATTTATTCCATATATTCTTTTCATGTTTAGTGCGTTTTTTGTTTGGTTCAAAAACGCTGAACCTGTCGATGCCCTAAAACAAAGTACAACAATTGTACAAGAAAATATTGGTCAAATTATCATTTATGGTATTTTATCAGCACTTATTGCAGTAGTTTCGGCTATTCCTTGTGGAATTGGACTTTTGTTCACTATTCCTGCACTGAGCTGTGCTGCTTACGCTGTTTTTGCGAGTGTTGTAGATTTAGATGAAAATAAATCATTAGATACAAGCGAGCATTTTTTAGGAGAATAAAATATAAAGACAAATTTTGTATAAATTTTTACTTTAATTTAAAATACAAAAACACTAATTCGCTGATTATCAGTAAATTAGTGTTTTTTTTAAACATGAAAAAATGACTTATATTTACCTCAATGGAGCAATCGTACCTGCCGAAAAAGCGATGTTACACGTAACAGATTTAGCACTTTTGCGTGGCTTTGGTATTTTTGATTTCTTACAAAATATCAATGGTATTCCTCTTTTTATAGATGATTACCTCGACCGTTTTGAAAAATCTGCAAGACTGATGCAACTGGAATTTCCAGAAAAAAATCGTGCCGTTTTGATACAAAATATCAAAGCATTAATTGCTAAAAATGGTTTTCGGCACTCAGGTCTAAGGCTTTGTTTGACGGGCGGATACAGCGAAGACGTTTTTACACCTACTACTCCAAATTTTATTATTTTGGAACAAGAAATAAAAGAAAACACTGGTTATCAAGGATTTATAAATGGAGAAAAACTAATTTTGCACGAATACGTACGAGATGTTTATGAAGTAAAAACTACTAATTACGTTGTTCCAATACTTTTGCAAGCACGTTGGAAAGCCGAAGGCGCAGTAGATGTTTTGTACCACAAAGATGGTTTGGTATCGGAAAGTTCACGCTCCAATTTTTTTATTGTGGATAAAAATGATACTTTAATCACGCCGAACGACCAAATTTTAGAAGGCATAACGAGGAAAAAAATCATTGAGTTAGCACAACAAAATAACCTTCGTTTAGCAATTCGAGCAGTGACTTTGGCAGAAACTTTAGAAGCAAAAGAAACTTTTATTACCAGTTCTACAAAAGGCGTTTTGCCAATAATAAAACTTGATAACCATACAATAGTTGACGGAAAAGTAGGCGAAATGAGTAAGTTTTTGATGCAAAAATTCAAAGTGATGCAAGAGGAATACATAAAAAACGCTTGATTTTTACAAATAAATTAAAAAATCGTTATTTTTGTTTTAAAATAGCAATTTTTTCGCATATTTGCATCGTATTAAAATAAATGGTTCATCCATGATTTTGGCGGAACTTCCACGGTAAAACCCGTGAGGT
>JANMGN010000459.1:0-7716 GCA_031374645.1 Chitinophagales bacterium
ATTACTCTTGGAATGAAACCACAACAGGAAAAACATTCGCTACTAAAGATATTAGTAATTTACCACCTGGCGAGTATTGTTATACAGTTACAGATGGCTGCACAACTTTTAAGGATTGTGTACCGATATATGTTTGTGAGGAGAATCCGATAAAACTGAGTGCTACATTGGTAAAACCTTGTGAAAATAGTAATTTTTCTTCTTTTGGCGAGATAATGTTAAATACTACAGGCGGAAATACACCTTATAAGTACAATTGGAATAATGGAGGAAATACCGCAACCATCAAAACATTAACAAAAGGAGTATATACCGTAACCGTGACAGATAAAGGGGGTTGTAAAGCCTTCGGGTCTTATACTTTGGAATTAGGAAAAGTAACATCAAGTGCTACCAATAATCCGTGCCAAACGATATACAATTGTGATGGCAAAAAAGTATATACAAAGAGTGGAATAATAACTTCGGCATTTGATGACCCTTTCGATTGTACAAAAGAAAATTTTTATTGCAGTGCGACAGGTAATAAAATAGAAACGATCCAATATCCTTATCAAGACTATTATGTTAATAATTTTTGTGAACTTTATGGTAAGTGTCCTAATGGCAAATGGGTGCTTTTAGAAGTGGGATATGAAGACATAGAATATACAATAAAAAAAGACCTATCTTGTAATTGTTATACTTGTATCAAACAGCCTATTTGTAGATACCCTAAATACAATGTAATTTCACTCAATGGCCCTTGGTCGGTCGGCAAGCTAAATATAGAGCTTACCTTTGACAACAGCTGTAAGGATGGTTGTTTATGGACTTTCTCTTGTGACGGACAATTTGTTGAGAGCGAGTGTGGCAAATGTCAAGGTGGAGGTTTAAAACCTCTAAAACAATTTGTAGTAGATGGATTTAATGCAAAGGAGGAGTTCATCGGAAATATTTTTCATGCACTCAAAGAAATGGAGAAAAATAAAGGATTTGATTTCCTAATACCTGCAAATACAAATTTAGAAATGTCCGTTGAAGAATTTTTCAGTACAAAAGATATAGGAAAACACCGTATTGTTGAAAAAGAAGAAAGATTTAATGAGTATATTTGCAACAAAAAACAGGAGTGTACCTTGAGAGCCATTAACGAAGACATTTCGCTTGTCAGTATATGGAAAGATAAAAATAGTATGACAATCTCTCCCAATCCATTTGATAATTATATTTCCATGTCTATTACATCAGAGACTAAAACAGATATTCAAATAGAGTTATTTAACGCATTAGGTGCTAAAGTAATTAGCGAAAGTAAAGAAGTTTTCAAAGGAGACAATCAAATAAATCTCAAAACAGCCTCTATCCCTAAGGGTATATATTTCATAAAAATAAGTAATAAAATACAAAACCAAGTTCTTTCATATAAATTAATTAAGGAGTAGTATTATAATCTTAGTTTATATTTTAACCATCCAGTAAGTTGGAATAGGAGTTCAGCTTACTGGGTTATTTCTTAAAGAAATGAAAAAGATATTTATAGTTTTTATCTTTGTATTCACAACAAAAACAATATTTGCACAAGATTTGTCTTCAAAGACGTATTGCTTTAAAGGCTACTACATTAGTGCAGAGTACGTAGAACCTACACAAGACAGCGGATTAATTGTTTCTGGAACAATACGAGATATTAAAAGTAATCCATTTAAAAACAATGATGCTTTCATAGCTAAAATTAACCAATCAGGAACAATGACATGGTTCAAAAAATTTCCAGCAGATGGTGAGTTTAGCACAACCAAACTCATTTCATTATCTAATAATAATTACTTACTTAACATAACTTTTAACGGCAACAATCCAGGAATACTATATTCTATTTCCACAAATGGTAACTTACTTTGGCAAATTCCAGATTTTAATGCAACAAGTATAATTGATATGCCTTCTCAAAATGCTTTCCTGCAAATTCGAGGAAATCAACAAATATATAAATATGATTATAATGGAACTATGCTGTGGGCAAAAGGATTTTCATTAGATAGTATAAATTTAAGTACGTCAGTTACCTTACAAAAAGACAACAAGATATTGTTAGCGACTACCTCAGTAAATAAAGAAAAATGCGATACAATTCATCTTTTCCAACTTGATGCTAATAGTGGAATAATGTTAAAAAAAAGCAAAATATTCTCTACTTCGCTAAGTAAATTAGAATCATTAAAGATTTTAGCTACTGATAATAGAACAGTTTTAATTTCAAACGATACAGGATTGTTACCCCATAAAGCACTTGTTTTCACAATAGATTACAATCTTAATTTAATCGAGACTACAAATATTCAACTCTCAGCAAATAAAGAGTCCTCTATAACAAATGCTGTCACTATATCAAATAATAAGATTATCTTCAGTATTAGCCAAGGTGTGGCTCAAAATATAATATTAGCCGTTTTTGACCCAGTTACTAATAAGTTTATCAGTAGCTTTGTAGAACTCCCATCTAACTCTCTGATATACCAAGACTTCAAGCCATTTAACTATATTAATGGTAAGTTTACCTACGTACACGGACGAATTGGCAAAATGAATATAATATCAAATAGCAATTTTTATGATGCTTCACTTTGTCAAAATAGTATTATAAGCTATAATACTCCAAAAATCGTAGCAAAAAGTAACACTAAAAGTTCAATTTATTCTATAGATTATCCATTAGAGCAAACTAAAGAAAATATTTCCTTTGGATTAAATTCAGTGAAATATAACCAGTTCAATATTTGTCCAACCTGTTTTTGTCCAGATACTATTTTCTCACAAATAAAAATTTGTGAAGGTAAAAAGTACAAATTTACACAGAATGGTAAACAAATTGAAATAGATAAAGCAGGTATTTACACGGACTCAACAAGAAATTTGAGTAACTGTCTATCGTTTAATCAGATAATTGTCGAAGTAAAACCAAAATCTCAATCAAGCGTTTCCAAATTCATCTGCACCACCCAACAATCAATCAAAATCGCTCAAAAAACCTATTCCAAAGAAGGTACTTATACAGACACGCTTAAAACCTCAACAGGCTGTGATAGCATCTTAAATATCACTATAAAATCACTTACTGATTTCAAAGTATCGCTCGGAGAAGACAAAGAAATCCTACAAGGCGACGAAATTACACTCAATGCCCAAAGTGATTATGCCAATATTATCAAAAAATATACGTGGCTACCCGCAGGTACAAGTTCTTGCGACACTTGCAAAAGCATTAGCATTACGCCCGATAAAAATCAATGGTTTGCCGTGCAAGCCAGCGTAGAAGGTTGTACCGCAATAGATAGCATCAACATAAAAGTATTAAGCGAAAATTTAGTTTTTATTCCAAATGCTTTTTCGCCAAATAACGACCAAGTCAATGACGTTTTTAGACCATTTACTGCTGATACCGTAGTAGAAATAGAACATTTTAGTGTTTACGACCGTTGGGGAAATCTACTCTATGAAGCCACTAATTCTATTCCAAACGACCCCAAAATAGGCTGGGACGGTACTTTCAGAGGCTCAAACGTCAGTGAAGATATATACATATATACTGCTAAAATCCGCCTAAAAAATGGTAAAATACAAAAATTTGCAGGCGATGTCAAATTATTTCGCTAAAATGCTATAAAAGAATACTGTAAAAAAAGCGAGCAATATCTTTGAGATTTTGCTCGCTTTTTTTCTATTTTTTTCATCAATAAATATTAACTTCTGGAAAAAGTTTGATGCCAAATTTTCTCCAAACCGTTTTTTCAATTTTTTTAGATAAAGAAATCAACTCTCCGCCTGTACCCTTTCCGTCGTAATTTACCAAAACCAAAGCGTGCTTTTCATGTACACCGACATCGCCCAAACGCTGCCCTTTCCATTCACATTGCTCAATAAGCCAAGCCGCAGGAATTTTCACATTATTTTTTTCTTCATTTATAAAAAACTTAATATCAGGAAATTCTGATTTTAATTTATTAAAATGCTCTACACTTATTTCAGGATTTTTGAAAAAACTACCTGCATTAGGAAACTCCTCTGGGTCGGGTAATTTTTCTGTACGAATGGCTACAATCGCTTCAAAAACATCATCAATTTCGGGTTCGTCGATGTCATTTTCAGCCAATGTTTTCTTTATTTCGCCATAATCTAATTTCAACTTATGCTTTCCAACAGTTAATTTTAAAGTTACTTTTGAAATAAAATACTCGCCTTTAAGTTCATTTTTAAAAATACTATCTCGATAGCCAAACTGACATTCTTCTTTTGTAAAAATCCGTTTTTCGCCCCAAATCAAATCGTACGCCTCTAAGCTATGAAACACATCTTTGAGTTCCACGCCATACGCTCCAATATTTTGAATTGGCGCAGCACCAATTGTTCCAGGAATGAGTGCCAAATTTTCGATACCTCCAAAGTCATTTTCAATCGCCCACTCCACGCAATCGTGCCAAAGTTCGCCACTTCCGAAACGCACCAAAACGTGTTTTTTTTCCTCCTCAATGATTTGTTTTCCTATCAGTTGATTAATCATTACCGTTTCCGTAATGTCTTTTGTAAACAAAATATTGCTTCCGCCACCTATGATTAATTTTTCGCTCGCATCTCGTTCGATGGTTTCTACCAACTTTTGCTCGCTATTGATACGTACAGCTTTGTTGCATAAAACGTTGATACCGAAGGTATTATATTCTTTTAATGAAAAACGCATAACTTATATTGTTTGTTATCTGATTTATTTTTTGTCAAACCTCGTAGGTATTTAGACCTACGAAGTTTGTAATTATGGTAGAATTAAAACTCCGTTTTGATTCTACGTGTAACTAAGTTTTTTGATTTTTTAAAAACCCAACACATCATTCATCGAAAAAACTCCCTTTTTACCCAATATCCACTCCGCAGCAAGGACTGCGCCAGCAGCAAAACCTTCCCGAGAGTGTGCCGTATGTTTTATTTCAATAGTATCAATAGTCGAATCATAAAAAACACTATGCGTGCCTGGTGCGGGGTCTTCTCTTACAGAAAAAATACTTAAATCCGATGGATTATCGCTTTTTTCGTTCGTCCATTTTGTTTTTCTGTCTATATTTTTCAAAATATCTTGAGCAACAGAAATCGCTGTACCACTCGGAGCATCAAGTTTTGCAGTATGATGAATTTCTTCAACACGTACATCGTATTGTGTTTGTTCGTTCATCATATTTGCTACATATTTATTGATAGCAAAAAATAAATTTACGCCAATACTAAAATTAGAAGCGTATAAAAACGCATTTTTTGTCCGATTGATAGATTGTAAAACAACCTCTTTTTCCTCTAACCAACCCGTTGTTCCACAAATAATTGGAACACCTACTGTAAAACAAGCCTTTATATTTTCAACAGCAGCTTCTGGTTTTGAAAACTCTATAGCAACATCAGCTAATGCAAGCACCTCATTATCAATACCTTGCGAAGAAAATCGACCTATTATTTCATGTCCTTTTGAGATGGCGATTTTTTCTATGGCTTTGCCCATTTTGCCATAACCTATTAATACTATTTTCATTGTTTATGATTTTAAGCACAATATTACTCTAATTATTAGACTTCCGCAAAGCAAAATCTAAATTTATAAAACTTTTGTTCGTACTCTACTTTAAAAATACTATTTTTGCATTTTAAATACAATTTATTATGTACGTAGAAATTGATCCTTACAATATTGACGAACGAAAAATCAAGCAAGCGGTAAAAGTTTTGCAAGATGGTGGCGTATTGATTTATCCTACTGATACCGTTTATGGTATTGGTTGCGATATTACACAACAAAAAGCAGTAGAAAAAGTGTGTAAAATCCGCAGGCTTGACCCCGAACGTGCCATGCTCGCTATGATTTGTAAAGACATGAGCCAAGCGTCGGAGTATGTCGCTCAGATGGATACTTCTATGTTTCGTTTGTTAAAAAAATACTTGCCTGGTGCATTTACTTTTATCCTAAAAGCAGATGGCAGTGTACCCAAATTATTTAAAAACAGAAAAAAAACGGTTGGCATCCGTATTCCTGACAATAAAATTATTTTGAGGATTGTAGAAGAACTCGGACGACCAATTTTGACAACTTCTCTAAAATCTGATGACGAAATTTTAGAATATTTTACCGAACCTTACGAAATTTATCAAGACTTTGAAAATCAAGTAGATATGGTTATTGATGGTGGATTGGGCGGAAATGTTCCTTCGACTTTGGTGGATTGTACGGGCGATTATCCAGAAGTAATACGACATGGGGCTGGCGAATGGTTGGAGTAGAAATTAGTTATACTAAAAACAAAATGCGCTATGGTATAGAAAGACAAAGCTCGTAGGTCTTTTAGACCTACGAGCTTTGTAATCAAAATATATAAAAAATTTCTACTGAAACTTAAACGCTTTTGTAAATCTACCGTTTTTCAAAGAATCCAAAGATTGTCCACTCAAAATTGCACCATTGTAATACAGACGATTGCGTGAAGAAAGCACTCCAAAACCATCTTTTACGTTGGTATAAGTAGGCAAAACTTCTGTACCTGTAATACCAGAATTGATGCTCCCAATATTGATATACTCGTACAAATCTTTTCCTCCCGAGATAATTTCAATATCTAAATCCTTTATTCTTCTCAAAACAGGCTTGTTTTTGTCTAAATTATTAGCTAAAAAAATAAAAAAACCATTCGCTTCTTTGTTCAGATAACTGACATTACTTGTGCCTTGAAAATCTATTGTACCAGGGACAAAATTACTCACTATGCGCCAAGGCAATTTATTGAGCGTCCATGTACTCGAAGCGGGGTCACGCTCTTCTACATTAATGTGCAAAATAATATCATATAGCTTTGCGGTTTGATTGTTAGACTGTTTCCAATTTATCTTAATAGCACCGTTTACACTAAAATCGGGCGTAAAAGTTAATGCTTCATTCAGTTTAATGTCGGGCGTAATTTGTGTAGCTACTTCCGAAAGTACAGAATCATCTTTTCTTCTGATGACCAATTTATAGCTGGCATTTTCTTTCAAATCAATTTGCGAATTTTTTATTTTATACAAATAATTTGGAGCCGTAGCAAAAATACCTGACGTACGTTTGTAACCTTCCAAGTTCCCATCTACTCTTTGCAAAGGATACGTTTTTGTAGTTCCGACCTCTTGTAAAGTAGCCGAAATACCTTCAAAATAAAGCGAATTTGGGTCTTGTGCAAGTGTAAGCGCACTTTTTTCGGTATCTATGAACGCTTTTTCGATGCGCAAATATTGAGCAGAATCGCTTCGGGATAAAAACCCATATACAACTGGAATTTCTTTGGCTGGCGCAACCAAGTTTAATTCATTAGAGCAAGCACTTAGTAAAAAAGCCAAAATGGGAAGCGCAATCAGAATTTTTTTCATAACTATAAGGTCAATTTGTTATTTTAATTTAAAAAATGCAAAACTATGCTTTTTTACGCACTATTGTATAAAATACCGTTAAATTTTAGTCAGAAAAAAAGTATTGCCCGTCGTTTTTTTTAGTACATACGACCGTAGTAAAAATCTTAATCATTACAAAAAACTATAATATTTTTGATGTTTTTGTACCTATAATGAAAGAATGTTATATATTTGCAATGTTTTACTTTAAAAATATCTATGATTATACATCCCTAAATAGGCACTAAAAAATACTATAATTTTTTATTTTTATTAAAAAAA
>JANMGN010000460.1:0-3356 GCA_031374645.1 Chitinophagales bacterium
GATTTGAATTTTGATGGTGTGATTATGGAAACGCATCGTGACCCTGATAATGCTTGGAGTGATGCCAAGCAGCAGGTTGTACCAGCCGGTTTGTTGGAAATTATACATCAATTGGTCGTGCGTGACGAAAAAAGCGACAACCTCATTGTAGCACAAACATTGGATAATCTTCGGGGACAAATCAATGAATTAGATGCTGATTTGATAGCTTTGTTAGGAAAAAGAATGAAAATCGCAGACCAAATTGGAGAGTTTAAGCGAGATAATAAGATTTCTATTTACCAGCAAAGTCGTTGGTCAGAGATTTTGGATAAAGCCGTGGTAAAAGGACAAAGCCTTGGTTTGAGTGATGGTTTCGTAGTGTCGATTTTGAGCGCAATCCACCAAGAAAGTATCAATCATCAAGCAAAAGTAATGAACGAAGCTGTTTAGTTTTTTAATATCTATTTCGCTAAAAAAACCTTAACAAAAGTCATTTTGTTAAGGTTTTTTTAATACAAAATAAACGCTTCATTTTATGTTGATTAATCTAATTGCTTCTCGTTTTGTCAAATTAGACAACTGCGGATTTTGAGCAACAAAATCCAAAACGGCACTCGGATTTCGTTTAGAATATTCTCGCAAAGCCCAACCTGCACCTTTTTGCAAAAAAAACTCTTTACTTGCAGAAATTTCTAAAATATACTTAGAAAGCAAGGCAAAATCTGTTTTTTCTCTGTATTTTAACTGAAAAATTATTGCGCTACGTTGCAGCCATTTGTTACCCGAAGCCATCCATTGCGCTGTAACGGGTATTATCAAATGAGGAAAACGCTTGAAATGTTCGCCAGCCAATTTCGGAGCAATCCAATCCACAGAATCCCACCAAGATTTTGTAGAAAGCATAAAAGTAATAAAAGTGATAAAATCTTCCTCTTGTTTTTTGATTACTTTTTGCGTCATTTCTATTGCCAAGTAGTGCATTTCTCGATGATCATCTTCAAAGCAAATATTGACAAAATCCATCAACTCTTCGCCTGAAAAAACGCCTTTTTCTACAAAAAAATCTTTAGAAAGAGCTACCCAAACAGGTGCTTTCAGTCCAAAATAACTAAAATTATGTTTCATATAAGCCTCTTGTTTCGGGGCGTATTCGGCATTTCCTTTTTCGTCAAAAATACCATGAGCATATTCATAATAATCGGAAATATTCATATTGTGACACTTATTTTTTTTAGACTATATTTTAAATATACTATTTATAGGTCAAAAATAGCTAACTTTATTTATATTTCAGAATAATAAGTAGGGATATAGAAATAATCTATACTTCAGTCCAATCATTTAATATACAATTTACTATGCTGTATATTTTATACTAAACGCAATGTCATCTACTTTTTGCCTTGTTTTTTTTAAAAAACCCATTAAAAATCATTTGTCCATGTGTTGTCCATGTCCTTTTTTTGCTTAAAAAGAGTAGTAGGTTTATTTTTGTAGAATAATTCCATAATTTTATACATAAACCAAAGTGATATTTTATGACAACATCAAAAAAACAACAGTTCGTATTAAGCCTCGTCTTAACATTCTTTTTTTCAATTATTCTCCATGCTCAAACAATCCGCTACGTCACAACAACAGGTGCAGGCACTAAAACAGGTGCATCTTGGGCAAATGCCTCTGACGACCTCCAACTCATGATTAATCAATCAGCCGTAAATGACCAAGTTTGGGTAAAAAAAGGCATATTCAAGCCTAAATATACCATAGATGGTTATCCTATTACTATTACCGCCAGTTACCCTTATGAGCGTTGGGCATCTTTTAACCTCAAAAGTGGTGTAAAAGTGTATGGAGGCTTCGCTGGCACTGAAACAATGTTAGCTCAAAGAGCTGTTGGAGACCGCACAACACTAAGCGGCGATATAAAGGATAACGATTATTACTATCAGTGGTATGTTGGCTCACAAAAGATTTATAATTTCTTTGACAATGCATATATACTTGTCAATGCTTTGAATTGCTCTTCGGCTACTGTATTTGATGGTTTTAAAGTCAAAAATGGAAATAACGAAAGAGAGACAAATCCAATTTTAATTAATCCCAGTGGATTTATGCTCAATGGTTGTTTTGTAAGTAATGTAGATGGCGCAGGCATGAGCATTTGTAACTCTAACCTATCCATCAAAAATTGTACTTTTGAAGATAACGTTAGCCTACGTTATGGCGCAGTAGGCGTTTTTCAAAATTCTAATCCAACGATTGAAAATTGCACTTTTCAGGAAAACAAGTCAATACAATTTGCGCATGCTTATGGTTATACTGATAATAGAGGTTGCGCTCTTGCTTGTAAAAATGCCACAGCGAGTATAAAAAATTGTGTTTTTAAGTTTAATAAAGGGTACTTAGGAACAGCCGTTTTTATGGACAATGCTCCGCTGAGTAAGTTTGAAAATTGCGTCTTTTTGAATAATAAAAACCTATATTTTGGTACTCAGATGCCAACAATTTACTGTACAAATTCAAATACCACTTTTTATAATTGTACTGTTGATATTACTGACTTTCAATCTAACGATGGAAGACCTTTTGTAAATGATGGAGGTGCGCCAAAACTTAGAAATTGTATCCTTTGGAGTACGCAGAATGGAGCGGGCGTAACGAGTAGTAATAACAGTGCTGATATTCAAAACTGTATCATAATAGGTGGTTATCCTGGCGCAAACAATAGTAGCAGAAATCCTAATTTTTCTTATTTCGGTGACAGACCTCGCTTAGGTACTTGTTCGCCTGCCTACAATACAGGTACAAATATTGATGCGCCGACTACGGATATTGACGGCAATCCTATTTTTGGTGGCACAAGGGATATGGGTGCTTGTGAAAGCCAAACTAATCTTGCCAATACTCAAAATACGGTAACGATTGCCGCCAATCCTGGAACAACCGTAGCTTGGAACAATCCCCTTACCTTTACAGCTACGGCATCGCCTGCGGTTGCCAATACGACTTATCAATGGCTACTCAATGGGCAAGAAATAGTAGGCGCAAACGCTGCTACTTACACCAATGCTCAAATCGCTACTGGCGATGTGATAAGTTGTTTTTTAAATCTTTCGGCTACTTGCCGAGTAAAAAGTAACGATCTTACCATGTCTGTAACTTGTGCAGATACAAAACTTTTTGTAAAACCGAACGCAACAGGCTTGGGTGATGGATCAAGTTGGGCAAATGCTGCAAATCTAAGTAGTGCCTTAAATAATAGTTGCGGTGTAAAAGAATTTTGGCTAATGTCAGGCGTACACAAACCTGCGCTTGATGCAACTGGAAAAACACCAACAGACGATAGGCTAAAAACGTTTTTATTAAAAAAT
>JANMGN010000535.1:0-5557 GCA_031374645.1 Chitinophagales bacterium
CGGTGTGCTTCTCGCAAGCTATCGGGCATCTTTTCGGGGTCGTATAGCTCCGCTAAGGTTTTTGGCTCATAGCGACCACGCTCGTCTATGATATTATACACATGGTTTTCTAAGGTTGCCTTTTGTGCCTCAGAGATTGTAGGAAAGGGGAATGTGTTGTAACAAAGTGTATTTGAATATTGCATATCTGTTTTTAATCTTCCTGCTACTGATTTTACCCAAGCCAAATGTAACGAAGATGATAAGATACTAAAAAGCCATAAATCACAGTCATATAAAACTCTAAAAGCATTCGATGCAATAGTATCTTCGTATGCGAAACCGATAGGAATAAATTGTCTCCTTTCTGAGCCTGTTTGAGGAATTAAAATCGAACAAGCATCTGTACTTTTAAAATCTCTAAATTGATATGGCTTTTCGCCTAGCAACCTAGCACCAATATCTTTACTATTAATTCGTAATTCTTTAACCTTATCTATTCTTGATTTAATTAATGGTATTTCAACCGCTTTTAAAAAATCTTCATCTTTTATCCACAAAACATATTTTTCAATACTATCAATAAACTCACGATTTCCTATGTATTTTTTAATTAGTTCTTTTGCATCAGGAAAATTTTGTATTAAAATTTGTTTTTCTTCTCTTGAAAGGATTAATGCTTCTCCATAAACAGCCTTATTTCCTGATACCATTTGAGGTAAATCAGATAAATGCTCACTTCTTCTTTCTACAATTATATTTTTCCCATTTGCTAAATATGGATTAATATTTTGTGCTATAATTTTTCTTTCATTTGCAAAAATATACTTATTTAGTTTTTTATTTTCATTTTTAATACCAATAATAATTACAGAAACACCTGCATTGTGTTTAGCATTATTTTTCCATTTAAAAGAAGTGTAAGCAAAAGCAATATCAAGATTTTGTTTAAAAATAATGGGCCACAACAAAGCAACTTGCTCTCCTTGACAAATAGAATTTGTACTCACAAATGAAAATTGAGCGTTTATTTCTTTTATAAATTTAGCACCTTTTAAAAACCAAGCAGCGATATAATCTAAGTTTTTATAATCTTTAAAACCTGTAAAAACCATTGCCATATCTTCTTTTTGGGCTATATTTTGATTACTACTACCCAAATACGGCGGATTTCCCAAAATATAAATCTCATCGCCATCGTTTTTCGGGCAAACGCTTTCCCAAGCGATGCGGCAAGCATTGCCTTGTACGATATTGCCTGTTTCCATGAGAGGCAAAGGCGGTTTCGAGCGACCAAAGGCTTGAAAAAAGACTTGGTTCATCTGATGTTCTACGATCCAAAGCGAAAGTATCGCCAACTCATGCGCAAAATCATCAAGCTCAATGCCATAAAAATTATTGAGATGTATGTCCGAAAACTGTACAGAAAAGGTTTTATTGGCTTCGTCTATGGCTTTCAAAATCTCCATTTCGAGTTTTCGCAACTCTTTGTAAGCGATAATCAAAAAATTACCCGATCCACACGCAGGGTCAAATATTTTGATATTGCTCATGCGAACACGTAAGGCATTTAGTTTTTTGACATTGCCTTGTGCTTCCTCAAAAGCAGCTCGGAGTTCATCAAGAAAAAGCGGCTCAATGACTTTCATGATATTCGGCACACTCGTGTAGTGCATACCCATGCCGCCACGATACTCTGCCGAAATAACGGCTTGCATCATCGAGCCAAAAATATCAGGATTAATCGCCGACCAATCTTCATCGCCACATTTGATGATAATATCACGACTTTTTCGAGTAAAACTTGGTGCATGATGCTGATTGCGAAATAGTCCACCATTGACATAAGGAAATGCCGCCAAATATGCAGGTAGTCCTGTACGCTCGGCATCGGGCGTATTCATGACCGCAAAGAGTTTGTCTAAGTAGTTTTGCAAATCGCTACCGTCTTCTTGCGTATGACTTTCGATAGCACGAGTGAACTGATTTTGCGTAAATATGCTTGTATCTTCTGCAAAAAAGCAAAACAACAACCGAGAAAGGAAGACGTTGAGGTTATGCACTTCGTCAGAGGTCGTGGTCGAGTTGTCTTTTTTAATTTCATCAAAAAGTTTTGCCATACGCTCCGCCGCCTTTACGTCAGCAGGATTTTCAAACTTGACTTGTGCCTTTTCCATTCCTGCCCAAGGCAAAAAGAAATCAAAATGTTTGGGCAGTTCCGTAATCAGAATATCAAGTTCATCGCCCGTTTTGCGGTCTATTGCCAAAAGGTTTTCGTAATCGGTAACGATGATGAAACGGGTATCATTTTTTACTGCGGGTAGCGCGGACTTTAGTCCGTGAGTGTCACGGACTGAAGTCCGTGCTACCTGCGCTACCTGAAAATAAAGTTTTTTCTTCCAAATAATTTCTCCTTCCACCTTAGAAAGGTTCAAGTTTCCTTGTTGCAACTTGGCAATCGTTGCATTAGGTACATCATACGCCAACAACAAATCATAAATAAATGATTCGGGCTTCAAATTAGCAATTACTTGCTGTACCTTTTCTTCTATTTGGATAATATTCATATTTATTTTTATTTTTTCAACCAAAAAACAGCACACACCTGACGCTTTCCGTCAAGTGTATGCTGTTTTCTCCAAATAATATCGGCAAAGATAATATTTATTTAGAATATAAAATTTTATTTTTAGGTAGCACGGACTTTAGTCCGTGAGAGAAATCACGGACTAAAGTCCGTGCTACCAGCTCGTGTTACCTACTTCACACTAAATACCTTCTTCTCCACGCCAACACCCTTTTGGTAATTTTGGTAATTTTGGTGTGTTTATAATATCAACTCAAAAACCAATCGTCAGTTTTAATAGCTTCGATGACTTGCGCTGTGGTACTATTGGCATACATGGGAAGTTCCATCCACTGACCATTATGGCGTTGTACAAAAACATTAAACCTATCTACGCCATAAAATTCTAAGCGGACTAAGGGCGCATCAAATCCTTCTTTAATGTAGTTGCCATCAGTAGGGCATTTGTATTTTTGGATAATATAAAATTGATTGCCACGCCATTTTGTTTCAATATCTACGACTTGATTAGACGTTTGCGGTTCTTCTAAGGGTTGAAGATTACTCTTTAAATATTCAATCAATCCTTTAAAGTCATTTTCAATTCTGATTTTATCCACCGCCGTAGCGGTAGGCGAATAAACCCAAGCGTATTGGGCTTTTGGTTTTGGTTTAGATGCTTTTTTTGCCATTGTGTAATTTTTATGCAAAAATAAAAAGAAAAAATTACATTTTACGATTAGAAGGTGGTTTTTCAAAAAATAGTTGATTTTATTGCTTCACACTAAACACCTTCTTTTCTACGCCAACACCCTTAACCGTCACACTTCTCCAACCTTTTGGCAGCTTTGGTGTATATTTCTGCACAATACCAGCGTCTGTAATTTCCAAACCGCACCAACCATTGAGTAGCGTTTGTAGAAAACCGCCTGCACCAGTGGCGAAGTAAGGATTAGTACCGCCAGCCGTTTCGCTGAGGACACCAAAAGGCGGAACAGCATTTGGTTTGAAAGCATCTTCAAATTGGGCAAAAGCCGTTTCTGTATTGTTCATACGAGCATTCAAAATACTAAAAATTCCATGCGCCATCGCAGGAGATGAACCTTTACGACCAGGCTGATTATCGCCCAATGCTGCCCAATAAAAATCAAGGTCTTTTTTGATTGTCGCCTCGTCCGTAATCACGCCAAGCGGATATGCCAAAAGATTAACATCAGCTTGTTTGATAGGTTCGCCTTTGTAAGAAGCGTGTTCTTGCGTCACGCCATTTGGCATTTTCAAGATAACGAGATTGTCCGCAACTTTTTTCCACATTGGGTCGGGCGTGTCGCCTACGAGTACCGCCGCTTGTGTCGCATAATTCAACACCGTTTTTGCAATACCATTTGTAAAAGCATTATCGTCCACATTTTCCGCCCATTCGTCGGCACATACTACGTTGATAATGTGATACTTAGCATCTTTTCCAAGCTCCGCACGAGAAGCCCAAAAGTTCGCTACTTCCTTCATTACAGGATAACCTTTTTCTTTGAGCCATTTTTGGTCTTTGGTCACTTGATAATATTTCCACATCGAATAACCGACACAACCTGTAATATGATGTTGAAAAGGGCCTGTCAATGCCCAAACTGGACAACTTTCTTGCCCCGTATCGTCGCCTTCCCAAGGGAATTTTGCCCCTTTATAACCGTACAAAACAGCGTTTATCTTTGCTTTTTCTAAGCCTTTGTAGCGGTATTCCATCGTAGATTTTGCCATTTCGGGCTGCAACATCAATAGCGGAGGATACATCCAAAGTTCAGTATCCCAAAACACGTGACCATTGTACCCCAAGCCACTCAATCCCATTGGCGACAGCGAATAGCCCGTTCCTTCACGTACAAAACTATACAAATGATATAAAGCCGAATGTATATCTCGTTGAATAGTAGCATCATCGCTATCAACGATGATGTCAGATTGCCAGATTTTTGCCCATTCTGCTTTGTGGCGTTCCAACAAGCGAGGAGCTTTTTCCAAAGAAGCAAAAATCGTCATGCGCTCCGCTTCGTTGTGCGGGTCAGCCGTTTGTGCCGTAGAAACGACCGAGCCAACGACCGAAAAACGGAAGGTTTCGCCCGCTTTCAAGCGTTTTGAAAACTTCATCAAGTGCATACCGTTGTCCCATTCTTCGTGAATGATTTGCGGATGCGAATGTTCATCGTCAAATAAAATACTATTGGAAACAGCGCAAGTCAATTTGCCCGTAGGCGTTTTTGCCACCGAAGTCATCAACGGAATATAGGCGTGCGGGCGGACAATTTCCCAATAAAAATTCTTCACATCTTTCAGATTATCAGGCGTTTCTATCACACTGTAAGGTGTAATTTCGCAATCTTTTTTCGCCGTAATTTCCATCGTCATCAAAGCCGAATGTGGCAAATGTCGCAACGCCATCATGTTTTGTTTGACCGAAACTACGTCTTTAAAATCAAAAATCGTTTGGAAAGCAGCATTTTTCATGTCCAATGTTTGTACAAAATTGGAAATATTCGAGCGATTGACCATCGAACTTTGAGCATACGTACCAGCATCACTTGCGGCGATGTTTTCTTTTGGTTTATTTGCCGTAGCGACTTCGAGGCGCATATTCGCAAAGCTAAATACCTTCATAATGTTCGACACTCGACCTCGACCATACAAGTCAAACGCGCCATTCAACACCACATCTTTGACTTCCAAAGGGTTGGGCGAACTGACGATGCCGACCATGCCATTGGCTACGGTCACGCCAAAATATTTGTTAGGGTCAATTTTATCGGCAGTGATTTGCCAAGAATTTGCGGCAGGTTCTTGTGCAATAGTAAGTTGTGTTGCAAAAAGCAACAGAAAAGTAACACTTAGTAATTTTCTCATTTTATTTTAAAATTTGTTTTTGGTAAAAAATTTCTATACAAAAGTAGTTTTTATCAGAAAAATAAATATTAATCAATCTCTTACAAAAAAAGCGGCACTTACACTAAGCGCAGCATT
>JANMGN010000545.1:0-8254 GCA_031374645.1 Chitinophagales bacterium
AACATGCGCGCCCGGCGGCATATACTTCCCCCGCATTTGCCTTATGCTTGGCGCTTAGGGACCAGACTGGAAACCGGATAGTGCTGAAATTGAACAAGATAGAGGCGGCGGATTACCGTCAGGCCATGAGCCATTTCGCCGGGGCGGTCCATGTCGTGACAACTGACGGCGCGGCGGGGCGGCGCGGCGTCACCGTGACGGCGGCCTGTTCGGTGTCCGATAATCCGGCGACGCTGCTTGTGTGCCTGAACCATGGCAATCCGTTCAATGCCATTTTTGATGAAAACGGCGTGTTTTGCCTCAACACCCTGGCGCTGGAGCATGAGCATGTGTCCGTAGCGTTTTCTGGCAAGGGACATTTGCCGCAGGACGAACGCTTTGCCATGGCGGCATGGGAAAGCCTTGAAACCGGCTCTCCGATGCTTCAGGGCGCTGCCGCTGCTTTCGACTGTAAGATCGTCGGCGCGCAGGATGTGGCAACCCACCGGGTGCTGTTTGGCGAGGTGATTGGCATAAGGTCGGGTGGCGATTCCAGGCCGCTGATCTATCATAGCCGTGGATACCATTCGCTCGGCTGAGGCGGGACAAAAATATTCTTTCATGAATATCATTTATAGGCGAAAAATCATATATGCTTAAGTCCTGATAAATTAATTCTTCCAAGCGATGATTTTCAATCCGTTTGAGATTGGTTTTTCCTTTAAAATTGGCTTTTTTCAAAAAATCAGGATTAACCATATATTCAGTACCCTTTGTTTTTCCCTTTGATACAATCAGACCCAAATCCAACAAACGTCCTAACCAATTGGTCACGACATTGGGCGTATCGGGCAGATTTAATTGTTTAGAAAAATCTAAAGCAGCAATAGTATTTTGTTGTGCAATAAGACCAAGTGAAATGAGTTCTTTCATGGTAAGTTGAAACTCGTCATTTGCTCTATTGATAAGGCTAATAATTTCTGGTTTTGATATTCGTCTGTATGTGGTAATCTGCACAAAGTCGTCCCCTTGATACGGAACAGGTATAGGCTTGGCATTTGAGAGTAGCACTTGATAGATTTTATCTATTCCTGAGCCTTCTTTATCCATCAGATGTAGGTCGTAAAAGACTTGCGCTAACTTTTCGTTTCGCCTTGCATTTTTATGCAAAATATTTTGTGGTGTGATGCCAATGGGAAACAAACCAGGATTGACGACTTCAAGGCGTTCGGGATATAGATTGATAAAAATATCGCCACGCATCGTGTAAGGACGATGAACTATGGCATTTGCTATTAGTTCTCGAATTACTTCTTCTTCATAATTGGGTACAAACTTCCGAAACATACCGTCAGAAACATCAATACCTTCTTTCCAATCAGGGATTTCAGTCCAGATTGCTTCGATAAGTTCTTTTGGATTGTACGCATGGTCGTCCCAAAGCAAACGATTTACTTTTTGTCCTTGCTCATCGAATTTGAAGAACTGTATAGTAGGGCAATAGAGTATTTTAGCACGGTCATTCCGTTTGGCGAGCCAAAGAACGCCAAGATTGGTAAAAAAATCGCCATCAGAAAAATAATAATGCTCTAATAGTTCGTCAAAAGATTTTTGCTTTACATGAATAGAAACCCTTGAAGAATTTTTAATATCCATTAAAAATTGATTTTTCTTTTTCTCATCAATATTTTCTTTGTTGATGTTGGTTCGTTTTGTTTCCCAAACAAAAGAAGGTTTATCTGTAAAAAGCCTTGAAAGTTCATCGGGCAAAAGTGGCATACAAGTATCATGACTTCGATAATAATATTTCCCATCACTCGTACTTGCAATAGTAGATGCGCTTGGTAGAATTGTCAATTCTACAAATTGCCCACCGTTTTCAGCAGTTTGAATAACGGCATTGATACCAACATTGACCGTATTTTCAGCAATTTTTTTCTTAATTTTAAAAGGCAAATCACTATCAATTTTTTGATTTTCAGGTGGTTGAGCATCATCATCTGCAATACCTATGAGTATAGTACCACCACGAGAGTTAGCAAAACATACACAATCTTTTGCCAACTCTTTCCAGTTAGCTGTTTTGCCTTGAACGGTATCTAGTCGTTTTTTTTCTATGTATTGATTTTCTATCATCTCACTTCAAAAATTTTACAAATGTCGCTAAAATTCTTAATATCCTTGCGTTTTTCGTCCCAATCTTCTTGTTTCACGTAAATAGGTGTGTAGGTATAATCGCTTTGCGCTATATTTACATCTTCACACCAAGTAGCGAGGCGTTTGATTTTTCGCAAGTCGTTTAGGTCTTCTCTGCCTTTTGTTTCGAGGATAAAAAAGGTGGTAGGCGAAGTTTTTACTAAAAAATCAGGAAAATATTGCGAAATATTGCCTTTTTCGTTTTGGTATTCTATGTTAAAATTCACACCACCTTGTCCCATAATATTTTTGGCAAAAGCGGTCACATCAGGGCAGCGATGCAACATAGCCGCCATATCCAACTCAAAAGCATTGTCGCCGATGACTTTGTTAAAAATACATTTTTCAGAAAGAAGATAAGGCTGATTTTCAACCACTTTTGGTTTAGCATTTTTCAAAGAGCCGTAGCCTTTTACGCTCACTTTTCCATCTTCTTTTATGGTAATATCGTTGATTACCTTTTTGAAAGGGAAAAAACCGTATGTTTTACCAATGCCTCGGATAAATTTTTGATGGTTTGGGGATTTTCAAAATCAACTTCTTGCTCAAACAGTTGGTATTTGATAAAATGTTCTACTTTGGGATAAAGTACCTCGAAACCACTAAACAAACGACTGTCTTTGAGGATACTCATGGTAAAAAAAGCAATTACATTGCGGTAATCAGGCGAAGTTTCTCTAAAAATGGTTTTATGTGAAAATTCATCTTCAATATCTTTGAAAACAATTTCTTTGATTTCTTCGGGCGAATAAGTTTTGAAAACTAACTTGGCGAATTGAAAAGTAGTGGTATCAATCAAAGCCAAATCTTTAAACTCACGATACACCTTTGGGCTAAGTTGCGGCAAAGGAATATCCAAATCGTCAAGATTTTTATTACTTTCTTCATCAATTTGTATGATAATCGGGCTTTTGCTTCGAGTTCCTTTACCCATCGGGCTGTATTGAAACTCTACACCTTCGGATTTGAGGCTTTCCACAAATTCCAAAAATGCTTGTGTGCCTACCACGACCAATTTTTCGGGTGTTTTGAGGTCAAACATTTTTCTCAAACCACGACCGATGGTTTGTTCGGGCAAAATCTGTGATTTTGTACCAAAAGGACGCAAACCTACAATAGTGGTCACGTTGCGCACATCCCAACCTTCCCGTAACATCAGAACAGAAACGACCGCTTTGTAAGGCGAAAAATCTTTGTCAATATCATCAGCGGCTTTGCGTAGTTTCTCTAATTCTTCTTTGTCCTTTTTACTTGTACCTTCTTTGATATTGCCTGATGTATTGGTGTGAATGGTCAAAACGGCATTTTTCATCAGCGGAAAATTAGTTTCTAAAAACGCCGCTGCTTCGTCCGCTTCTTTTGTATTCATGGTCATGATGAACAAAATAGGTGTTTTTTCTGCTTTTAATTCTTCATATTGCATTTCCCACTCTTGATAACCAAGTGTGATAAAATCTTGATAACGCTCTAAAAAATCGTCAGAATCTTTTTCTTTTATTTTATGTCTTGATTCAACGTCAGGTAGCACAGGCGACTTGACAACATTTTGCTTTATGGCTTCTACTAAGGGAAAATCGCTGATGGTTTGCACAAAAATACTACCATTGTTGTGTTTTGGCGTTGCCGTGTAGTCGGCTTGAAGGCTCACGCCATTGCCATTTTTAAGTTTGAGCTTATTGCTAATATCAGCAATACTCTGAAACCAAGCTAATTTTTCGTCATGTACATGATGCGCCTCATCATTAAGTACGACCAAATCTTTGATTTTGTCGCTTCTTAGCACTTTACCTAAATCCAAACCTTTTGATTTGTCAGCATCTGGTTTGGGTTTTGCACCCAAAAAAGTTTTCTCCAAAGAAAGTCCAACTGTATCATTTAAAAACACCCGATGAATATTGGTCAAAAATATATTGCCATTTTCGGTAATAGGTTTGAGTTCATCTTGAATATGTAGCGTTAATTGAAAATCGCTTTTCCAATCTCTATCCTCAAAACCATCTTCGGGTAAAAAGGGTTCTTCGAGAAACATTTTAAGCCCATCAAAATCTTTTCTCAAACGATTCAGAACAATAATATTAGGCGCAACTACTAAGAAGTTCTTAGATAATTCGCTGTCTTCTTCATATAATTTATGAAAATATGACCAGACCAAATTTAGTGCCATGACCTTCGTTTTTCCCGCACCTGTTGCCATTTTTATTACATAGCGAGTCCATTCTTCGGGAAACATACCTGTACTAATACGCTCAGAAGAATCATAACGTAATAAGTTGAATTTATCTTTTGCTTTTGCTACTTCGTACAGGTAAATGATAGATTCTATCGCCTCTCGTTGTGAAAAATAAAATTGAAAAGTCTTTTGTGCTACAAAATGTTCTTCCTCAAACCAAAAACGCAATAATGCTTTTGATGTTTGTGACGCACCTTTGTAGTCATTCTCACGCCACTTTGCTACGGCACTACGAATTTTATATACCAATGGTGGTAATAATTTTTCATAAACATTCTGAAAAGCGTCCATCTGCTGCTGCGAAGGAGACCAACGCTCATCAGGCGGCAAAACGTTGAAAGGGTTTTGATATTTCATAAATTAATATTTCGTATTTTAAAATTCACAAAAAACAGCACACACCTGACGCTTCTCATCATGTGTATGCTGTTTTCTCAAAATAATATGGGCAAAGATAGGTTATTTTTTCAATTCAAAATAAAAAAAACGCTATTCTCTCTACGAAAATAGCGTTTTTTTTCTTTCCTACTGATACAAATACCTATTCTGATTGCTCTCCAATTCTCTAAAATACGGGTCTTTTAAATCTTTGATGAAATAAATCATTTCGCCTGTGGATTTCTAAAAGTAGCGAATTTTTACTTGTACGTTAGTTTGGTTATTTTTTGCTGTAATAATAAAAGGTATATTGATTTCGATAACTTGTTCAAATAGAGTTGTTAGTGTTTGAAGATGAAAACCCGCAAAAAACGAACCTGGTCGTAAAAAAATAATCCCTATAAAGTTGATAGGTTGTGTAAAAACAAGTTGGCTAAAATCACTATCTTGTGTAATGATTACTCTATGTTCTTGACAAGAAAGTGTCAGCCAATCTATATCTTTCTTTGACACCATATTTGCCTCATAAGCATCTTTGACATCAAAATTATTTTCTTTCATAAAATTTACGACCAGAGGAGATATATTTTCGTCTGCTAAAAACGAACATTCATTTAATTTCATGCAGCAAAATTTAAAATACGAGCTTCAAAAAGTATTTCATTTTTTAGCGCATTACTCGCATAAAGCAAAGCTTCTATTACACCTTCCCTCGGAAGATGCTTGTATTCTTGTACAATATCTTCAATCGTAGCACCAGAAGCCATCCACTCAATAATCATTTGAACACTAATTCTTGTGCCTTTTACGATTGGTTTTCCGCCCAATATTCCAGGATCAGAAGTAATATAATTTAGTATCATTGTAGAAATTTTTATACAAATTTATGTTTTTTTTATTTAAAAACAAATTATTTATAGATAAAATAACATTTCTATCTTTGCTAATCTTACACTTTCTTTTCTACTGGTACAAATACCGATTACGATTGCTCTCCAATTCTCTAAAATACGGGTCTTTCAAATCTTTGATAAAATAAATCATTTCGCCTGTGGATTTCATTTCTGGGCCAAGACGTTTGTCCACGCCAGGGAATTTATTGAAAGAAAAAACAGGAACTTTAATCGCAAATCCTTCGAGTTGATTGTTCATCTCAAAATCTTTGAGTTTCTTATTTCCCAACATAACGTGTGTAGCGATGTTTAAATAAGGCATTTTGTAGGCTTTTGCGATAAAAGGTGTGGTACGAGAGGCACGTGGATTGGCTTCTATCACATACACTTTTTCATTTTTTATCGCAAACTGAATATTTATCAAACCTCTGATATTCAAGGCAAAAGCTAATTTTCGAGCGTGGTCTTTCATTTGTTGCAAGACATTTTCGCTCAAACTATACGTCGGTAACAAAGCTGCACTATCGCCTGAGTGAATTCCCGCAGGTTCGATGTGTTCCATGATGCCCATAATATGCACGTCTTCGCCATCGCAAATTGCATCTATTTCGGCTTCTTTTGCACGCTCTAAAAAGTGGTCAATTAACACTTTATTATCAGGCATGTGTTTGAAAATATCTAAAACAGCACGTTCGAGTTCTTGGTCATTGATTACAATTTTCATACGCTGACCGCCCAAAACATAAGATGGACGCACCAAAACAGGATAACCAACTCTTGCTGCGACTTCAATAGCTTCGTCAGCATCGTCTGCGCCGCCGTACTCAGGATAAGGAATATCTAACTCTTTCAAAAGGTCTGAAAACGAGCTACGATCTTCTGCCAAATCCATGTTTTTAAAATCAGTACCTATGATTTTTATACCTTTTTTATGAAAAGTTTCAGCCAATTTCAAAGCCGTTTGTCCGCCCAATTGAACGATGACACCTTCTGGTTTTTCATGCTCAATTATTTCTTCGATATGCTCCCAATAAACAGGTTCAAAATATAATTTGTCTGCCATATCGAAATCTGTAGAAACAGTTTCTGGATTACAATTTATCATAATCGCCTCATAACCAGCTTCTTTTATTGCCAAAAGTCCGTGGACACAACAATAATCAAACTCAATTCCTTGTCCGATGCGATTTGGACCAGAGCCTAAAACAATGATTTTTTTTCTATCAGAAACCACACTTTCGTTTTCGCCATCAAAAGTGGAGTAAAAATAAGGTGTTTTTGCCTCAAATTCTGCTGCACAAGTATCCACCATTTTAAACACTCGCTTGATACCCAATTTTTTACGCTGACGAGTAACTTCCGCTTCTTTAATCCGCAAAACCCAAGCAATTTGATTGTCCGAATAACCTACTCTTTTGAGTTCTCTGAAAAAATCTATGGGAATATCTTCTGCTACATTGTACTTTAAAAGTTGCGTTTCGAGCGTAACCAAATATTTGATTTGTTTCAAATACCAAGGGTCTATACCTGTCATTTTTTGTACCGAGTTGGCAGGTATTCCTAAGCGCAAAGCGTCTTTTACACGATAAATCCTATCGTCGCTGGCACTCTCCAAACGAGCTAAAATATCTTCGGTGCGAATCCATTCTTTCATGTCTGCGCCCAAACCTGTACGATTATTTTCTTGCGACTGACAAGCCTTTTGTAAGGCTTCCAAAAAGTTGCGACCAATCGCCATCACTTCGCCAACTGATTTCATTTGCAATCCCAAACGATAATCCGCATTAGGGAATTTTTCAAAATTCCAACGTGGCATTTTTACAATCACATAATCCAACGTTGGTTCAAAATAAGCCGAAGTTGTACCTGTAATTTGATTTTTTAATTCATCAAGATGATAACCAATTGCCAATTTTGCAGCAATTTTGGCAATCGGATACCCCGTTGCCTTACTTGCCAACGCTGACGAACGAGAAACACGAGGATTTATTTCCACCGCTATCAATTCTTCTGTTGCAGGATTTAAGGCAAATTGAACATTGCAGCCGCCAGCAAAATTGCCCATTGCTCGCATCATTCGTATAGCATCTGTACGCATTTGCTGATAAGCGGTATCGGAAAGCGTCATCGCAGGCGCAACCGTAATACTATCACCTGTATGAATACCCATCGGGTCAAGATTTTCGACCGTACATATAATGACTACATTATCGTTTTTATCTCGTAAAAGCTCCAATTCGTACTCTTTCCAGCCTAAAACAGCTTTTTCTACCAACACCTCATGCGTAGGCGAAGCCTCTAAGCCACGACGCAGTAGTTCGTCAAATTCTTCTGCTTTGTGTACAAAGCCGCCACCAAAACCGCCCAAGGTGAACGAAGGACGAATTACCAAAGGGTAACCGATTTTTTGTGCCGCTTCTTTACCTTCCAAATAAGAATTGGCAACGTACGAAGGCGCAACCTGCATTCCTATTTCTATCATCATTTGACGGAAAAGCTCTCTGTTTTCTGCACGTTCGATAGCTTCTACGTCCACACCAATCATCCGACAATTGTACTGTTCCCAAATGCCTAATTT
>JANMGN010000557.1:0-3659 GCA_031374645.1 Chitinophagales bacterium
GGTTTTTTTTGCTTTTTTAATCAAATTTTAAAGCACAACTTTCGATTTTTCTTTGTTCACTACCGCTAAAGTTTTTCCTACGAGTGTTTTTCCTACAAAAGGCGTATTTTTTGATTTTGAAAAAATATTGCTTGAAGTATAAGTAAAAGATTGTGTAGGATGGAAAAAAGTAAGATTTGCCATTTCGCCTTCTTCGAGTTCTAATAAGCTGATATTCAATATTTTACGAGGAGCTATTGCGAATTTTTCCACCAATTGTTCGGGCGATAAATGACCATAAGTATTAGCTACTGAAACAGCCGTTTCTAAGCCCAAAACACCAAACGAAGCATAAGGAAACTCTAAATTCCAAGCCTCTTCATCGTGTGGAATATGATTAGAATTGATGCTGTCTATTGTGCCATCTTGTAAACCTTTTCGTAAGGCATCTATATCGTTTTTGCTGCGCAACGGCGGTTCAACTTTCAAAAAAGTATCAAAATTTTCAAGCGCAGTATCCTCAAAAGCGAGATTTATGGCAGCTACCGAAGCCGTCACTTTCAAGCCCTTTTGTTTTGCTTTTCGCAGCAAATCTACCGAATGTGCTGTCGAAATATTTTGTATATGTAGCTGACTATCAGCATATTCCAACAAATAAAGGTCACGCACGAGCATCATTTCTTCCGAAATCGAAGAGATGCCTTTCATACCTAATATCGTACTCATAACACCTTCGTGCATCTGCCCACCCGAAGCAACACTTTTCTCAAAAGGATGATTGATAATCAATCCACCAAACGCTTTTACATATTGCAATGCACGCAGCATCAATCCACCGTCTTTTACAGATTTTGAACCATCTGAAAAAGCAACCGCACCAGCTTCGTGCATATCATACATTTCACTGATATTTTCTCCTTTGCAATCTTGTGAGAGTGCGCCGATTGGCAAAAAATCAACTAAACTTTGTGCTGCTTTATTTTTAATGTATAAAATTTCAGATTTAGAATGTAAAGCTGGAAACGTATTTGGTTGTACTACAACTGTCGTAAAACCACCAAAACTTGCTGCCGCTGCTGCCGATTCTATATCTTCACGATGCTCAAAACCAGGGTCGCAAACTTGTGCGCCAATATCTATAAAACCAGGCGCAACAAAAGCACCTGTTCCGTCTATCACGGTAGCGTTTTCCGAGTTTATACCGTTGGCAATCTTAATTATTTTCCCATTTTCAATTAGTACATCTACAATTTGCTTGTCATACATACTTTTAGGATAAATAACTAAAATATTTTTTACTAATAAATTCATATATTGTGACAGTTTTAATTTGATATTTTTTTGTTTTTTCAACTAAATAAAAGTGTATAATTATGATATTGTAAATGTTAAGAAAAATAATACTATGTCTTAGTTTATTTTTTATAAAAAATAACAATAATAACGAAAATAAAATACTTTCTTAGGTCTTTTTTAAAATGTAAACTACTGACTAACAAATACATAGCTATTTTTTATAATATTAAAAAATGTATTATTATGTGCCACAAAGATAAGTAACAATTTTAAAAGAAAATAAACGATTTTGTTAAAATTGAAAATATTTTTATAGTATATGTTAAAACTATATTTCATTTTTTGTATAAAATAACAATGATTTTTTAAAAATAAATTATATTTTTGCAGCGAGTATTTGTGACTTAAATGCGGAGCTTCCGTCTGAAAGTTATAAATCTCAAAAATCAATTCTAAAACTACCTCCCACAGTTTAAGGATTTTAATGATGAGGCATTAAAATTCTATCATTAATTTATTTTTAAAAACAAAATTTATTTTAAAATAAACACACACTCACATTATGAGAAAACTAACTACACTATTAATGGTGCTACTTTGCTGTAATTTTATGCAAGCACAGCCCATCACACCTGTACCTGTTTCTAACAAAGCAAAACACAACGGATTAGAAGTTGGTTTGCTTGGTGGCGCAATGATTTACACTGGCGACACACACTGTGAAAAATTCTTTTTTTCACAAACAAATCCAGCAGGAGGTGCTTTTTTGCGCTACAATGTCAGCGATGTATTGGGTGCAAGATTAAATTTGTTTGCTGGTAAAATATCAGGAAACGACCAAGATTACCCAAATCGTTCACATGGAACAAGAGATTTTTCTTTTGCTTCAAATGTTTTTGACGCTAACTTAATGTTAGAATGGGAGCCATTGGGTAACAGAAGATACCAAAATGCCAATACTTTTAAGCGTACACTTTCGCCTTATTTGGCTGCGGGAGTTGGCTTTTTATTCGGAAAACCAACCGTAAATTACAACGAAATAAATAATACGGAGTTGAGTGCAGCAATCGCTTTGGATAAAGCAAATACGAAAAGCACTTTTTTTAATGTACCTTTGGGAGCAGGAATTCGCTACGATTTGACCCGTAACCTTACACTTGGTTTAGAAGGTTTTTTCAGAATTCCATTTACAGATTACCTCGATGGTGTTAGCCAAGCTGCAAATTCTTCTAAAAATGACTGGTACTATACTGGTATGTTAAACTTAGGTTACCGTTTGAAATACCAACGTGATGGCGACAAAGATGGCATCGCTGACGAACAAGATGCTTGTCCTGATGAGCCTGGAATTCCTGGCGGAAAAGGTTGTCCAGATCAAGATGGCGATGGTGTGATTGATCGTTTGGATACTTGCCCTACTGAAAAAGGTGCAGCTTCACTTAGTGGTTGTCCTGACCGTGACGGTGACCGTATCGCTGACAAAGATGATGCTTGTCCTGACCAAGCGGGCGATGCTGCCTATAATGGTTGTCCTGACCGTGATGGCGATGGTATTATTGATTCTAAAGATGAGTGTCCTGATGCGAAAGGCATGATTGCTTTTGATGGTTGTCCTGATACAGACGGCGATGGTATTGCTGACAAATACGATACTTGCCCAAGAGAAAAAGGCTCAAAAGCAGATAACGGTTGTCCTCCAAAAGATATGGATAAAGACGGTATAGTTGATAAAGATGACCTTTGCCCAGACCAAGCAGGTACAAAAGAAAACAATGGTTGTCCTGCGGCGGCAGCTTCTACTTCTTCATCAAGCACAACAACGACAACTACAAGTAATAATATAGTAAGAAACGACGGTTTAGAAATTTCTCCTGACGCAGTAGTTACAGGTACATTTATAGACAATGCTTCGGTTGTAAAAAGCGAAGACGTTATCATCAGAACAGACCGTGTTGAGATTGGTAATGGCTCAAACACGATTTCAGAAAATGCAGTATATAAAGGCGATATTAACGGTGGGAGTTCAACTACAACCACTATTACAAGTGCCGAAACAGCTGTTTTTGATGAAGCATTGTATGGTATAGAATTTGAAACAGGAAGTGCCGTTATCAAAACGAGTTCTTACGGTGTTTTAAATCGTGTATATGATGTGATGAAACGTCGCTCAGGTTTCAATTTTGAAATCTCAGGACACACCGATAATGTAGGAAATGGCGATGCCAATATGCGTCTTTCAGATGCACGTGCAAAATCTGTATATGCTTATTTGACAAAAAAAGGTATTTCAGGCGGCCGTTTAACGCCACGTGGCTACGGCGACACCAATCCAGTTGCTGACAATGGTTCAGCAGCAGGACGTGCAAAAAATCGTCGTGTACAAT
>JANMGN010000585.1:0-3628 GCA_031374645.1 Chitinophagales bacterium
TTTGGGTAGTCGTCGCCTATTTCTATTTGCATGGAATAATCTTTTGCGGTGTAAAATTGCGCTCTTTGTTTAAATCACTTCTTCTCTACCTTCTTCTCTCGCAAATTCTATGCTTCCTTTTTCGTCTTGTTCTCTCACGAATGCTAAATCGTAAGCTAATAACTCTTCTTTTTTCCAAGAGTATTTTTCGGCTTCTCGGTAGGCTGTGATTAATCCTTCGTCTTCCATACCGCTTGGAATTACTTCTAGTTTTCCTGCATGCTTGATAAAATAAGTCCATTTATCAATCATATTTACTAATTCGTCTCTTTTTTTCTTGAGCTTTGGGAGTTGAATAAAACGGTATTGTATGTCGTCCAAAACGTTGATGCCTGTTTCTTCTTCAATGTTGTAATGTTTGGCAAGGTAATTTTTCCCAAAACCAATTCCAAAATTAAGTATTCCTATCAGATAAGTTGGTTTGAGTTTTGGGTAGTCGTCGCCTATTTCTATTTGCATGGAATAATCTTTTGCGGTGTAAAATTGCGCTCTTTGTTTAAATCCCTTTTTATTAGCTACTTGCATTTCTATGATAAAACGACGACCTTTTTGGTCGGTTGCTCGCACATCAATGATGCTTGATTTTTCACCTTTTAAGCGTGGTAGCAAGTAAGGATCTATAATGGTTACTTTGACGATACGGTTACTTTCTTCCAAACCAAGTACGGCATTGAGGAAGGAAATCAAGACGACAGATTTTTTCTGGTTTCCGAAAATTTTCCGAAAAGCAACATCGTTTTTTATATCTACAAATTTCATTTTTTGTAATTTATTTTATACAAAGGTACAAAAAAGGAATGAATTATACAATTTATTCTACTTTTTTGGATTTTTCGTACAATCTTCCTATCCTCTTTGAAGTCATCTGAGTTTTTGGGTCACTTTTTTAGTTCCTTCTCTTTTGGGAAAGGTTAGAATGGGGCTTAGAAAAAAAGTGACGACATCTAAGAGTAAAATCTACGTTAGAAAATTACAAAACTTAGTACATAATGTACCTAATTCAACAACTCATACACGCCAGCGATACCTTGACCACCGCCTACACAAGCCGTTACCATACCATATTTTTTATTTTGGCGACGCAACTCGTTGAATAATTGCGTAGAGAGTTTTGCGCCAGTACAACCCAACGGATGCCCAAGTGCAATCGCTCCGCCATTCACATTTATCTTACTCGTATCCAAACCAGCTTGTTTGATAACCGCTAAGGCTTGTGCTGCAAATGCTTCGTTTAGTTCTATCAAATCAATGTCTTCGAGCTTCATACCAGCTTGTTTCAAGGCTTTTGGAATAGCCGCACAAGGACCAATACCCATGTGAATTGGCTCAACGCCAGCTACAGAACAAGATGCCAAACGTGCAATCGGCTGAACGCCAAGCTCTTTGACCATTTTTTCGCTCATGACCATCACAAAAGCTGCACCGTCAGAAGTTTGCGAAGCATTACCTGCCGTCACGCTTCCGTTCACTGCAAATGCAGGACGAAGTTTGCCCAAACCTTCGGCAGTAGTTTCACGACGAACGCCTTCATCTACTGAAACTACCCAACTACGGGTTTTTCTTTTATCATTTTCGACATAAATTTCTTCTACATTTACAGGCACGATTTCGTCGTTAAATTTACCAGCATCAATTGCTGCTGCGGCTTTCACGTGCGAATTATACGAAAATTCGTCTTGTGCTTCACGTGAGATTTCCCATTTTTTGCTCACAGCTTCTGCCGTAAGTCCCATTCCGACCACATAATCGGGCGTATTCAAGGCAACATTGTAGCTCGGAGCAAGTTTGTAGCCTGTCATCGGAATCATACTCATGCTTTCTGCGCCACCTGCAATGTACAATTCGCCCATACCTGCACGAATTTTGGCTACTGCAATCGATATCGCTTCCAAACCAGAGGCACAATAACGATTAATCACAAAACCTGGGACATCAATTCCCAAAGCTCTCATCGAAATCTGACGACCAACTTGTAAACCTTGTTCGCCTTCGGGATTAGCACAACCTACGATTACATCATCGACTGTTTTCGGATCTACCATTGGCATTTTTTCCATCATATATTTGATGACATCTACCGCCAAATCATCAGAACGATAAAAACGGAAGCCGCCTTTTCCAGCTTTTCCGACCGCACTTCTATATGCTGCTACAATATATGCTTCTTGCATTTTTTTTTATTTTTTTGAAAAATGGTATTAAAATTTTATTTAGCGAATTTTCGCTGCAAGATAATATGTTTTTTTTGAATTAGCAAAAAAAATAGGAATAATGTGAAGAATTTTCGTCTTGATTGATCTTTTAAACCAGTAAATAATTATATCTTTTTTAATAAACGAAAAAAATACTGAACGTTTTGTAAACTCATGTGTATATGCTTATGTACGTACAGATTTTTTAAACTTTAATAAAAATGATAAATATGAAAAAAATACTTTTTGTCTTGTTTGTTTTAATTACTTTTGCTGGCAAGGCGCAAGACCAATTCCAAGAAGAATTATCTGTCTTTTCTTTTGATTTTAGTGATAATCTTGGACGCTGGCAACTCAAAAATTTAGAAAATTCCTTTAAAAAAACTAAAAATGGCTTATTTGTAGCAGAAACGGAAGTTACAAATCAGCAGTATAATTATTTTTTGAGTGATTTGCTTTTTCAAAAAAATTATGATTTGCTTTTGACTTGTAAAGTCGAAAAAACAGATTGGCGTGCTTTATTGCCTGAAAAATACAAAAATTTTGATGATAAAATCGTTTTTCCTCACGGACATCCTGATATGCCTTATTTTCCAGCACAAAATATGAGTTTTGAGGCAGCTCAGTATTTTTGTAATTGGCTAACAGATTATTACAATACTCAAACGGCTGAAAAACGAAAGTGGAAAAAAGTACGTTTTAGGTTGCCAACAGAAGCAGAATGGGTAGTGGCTGCAAGGGGAAACAAGCGTGAAGATGCAAAATATTGTTGGGGCAGCGATATTTATAGAAATGAAAAAGGCTGTTTTTTAAGTAATTTCGATTGTAGCGATGAGCCTTGCGAAAAGTGCAAATTGGGCAATAATATTGCAAGAGATGGAGGTGTTTTTCCTGTTCGTGCAGATGCTTATTATCCGAATGATTTTGGCTTATACGGCATCACTGGGAACGTGGCTGAAATGATTACTACAAAAGGCATCGCAAAAGGTGGAAGTTGGGAGGACAAACCTACGGAATGTACTATTTTTTCTCAAAAAAAATATGAAAAACCTATGCCATCGGTTGGTTTTAGATTGTTTTTGGAAATCATCGAATAAATGAATTGGTCGTTTGGAAAATCATATACGCACTGTAGCGATGAGGAGTTGATGCAGCTTTTTTGCAAAGGCAATCACAAGGCTTTTGAATTGCTCTATGAGCGTTACAGTGCGCAAATGTACCGTTTTTTCTATCGAATGATGTGGCAAAATAAAAATATTGCAGAAGATTTTACACAAGATATTTTTATAAAAATAATCGAAAATCCACAACTTTTTGATACGCAAAAAAACTTCAAATCATGGTTGTTTAGCATCGCTGCAAATAAATGTAAAAATGCTTTTAGAGATAAAAAAACG
>JANMGN010000475.1:0-15875 GCA_031374645.1 Chitinophagales bacterium
ATTTTTTAACTTAAAAATGAAAGTTTAAAACAAAGGTACTAAGATTTTTTAGATTTTTTTTATAATTTTTTTCATATAAAAGTATTAAATTTTTCTAAAATACTAACATCTTATTACATTTTGCGTATATTTGTTTCTAAAATACAAATTATAATTTTTTTTATTAGTACAAAACAGCGAAACCCAAATCATAGCCCTTTCTGAAGAGCTTACCTTCGCCTTTGTAATAATTTGGTTCTCCATTTCAAAATAATATAACTCAAGCATTTATGAAATTCGTAAAACATCTACTTTTTTCAATCGTACTACTCATCAGTACGCAAGCGCAAGCGCAACACGAATATATTTTTACCAACTATTATATGTCGCCAATGACATTAAATCCTGCAATGGTTGGTGCTTACGAAGGTACTTACCGAGTAGGTGCTTTGCAACGTGAGCAATGGAATATTGCACCTTCAATTTATACAACAACTTCCGCATTCGTAGATATGCCAGTTGTGATGATAAAAAAACGCCACTGGATAGGTGCTGGATTGTCATTGTACAAGGATGCTGCTGGTTCAGGCGATAATCCCCAAATAGCACAAACACAAGTAGCCTTGTCAGCAGCTTTTCATTATGCACTTGATAAGAAATATAAAAATGTACTGACAATTGGTGCAGCTTTGGGTGGCGGTCGTAATGGTTTTGAGCAAGGCTCCAGTGATAAGCTGCTCTTAGCAAATGGAGCAAAACTAACTAATTCAAAAATATCATTTACAGATATTAATGCAGGTATTATGCTAAAATCAAAAATAGATAAAAAATCTGATTTATCTTTGGGTTTCTCTGTACGTCATATCAATACTCCAAATATAAGTCTTGGTAAAGCATATTATAAGCCAGATATAAAAGATACCCTGTCTGCAGCACTGACTTTCCATGTAGAGTATAACCGTGCTTTGAGCAAAAGATTGAGTATTTCTCCCAATTTATTGTACCGTAGAATTGGAGGCTCACAAGATATTTCTATACAAGCGGTTGCAGGTTATCAGATAAATCCTAAGCGCAAAGACTTAATCTTAAAAGGTGGTCTTGGCATAAGAGGTTTTGGTAATCATGCTATAAATGTATTGGCAGGTGCAGACTTCAAAAATTTCAAACTAATGGTAGGTTATGATATTCCAACAGGTTCTGTATTTGGTTCGAATACAGGTAGCACTTTAGAAATAGCATTGCACTATACAGGAAAAGTATATAAAAATCCAGTAGTAAAAGGCGTTCACTTCTGCCCTAAGTACTAATTTATATCTAACTATTTGGGCTAAATTATTTAGAATTATTTGTCGTTGAGAAAAAATTATTTTAATTAATTTTTTAACGCCCACTTACACTAAAAAGCATTCATTAAAATTCACTTTCAAAAATATATGAAAAAATTATTATTTTTTATCGCCTTATATATATGTACGTTCGCTGTAAGTGCGCAACCTTTGGCGGGTCGTAACACTTTATCGCAAATGATAGAAACTGCCAATGCTCAATTTGAAGCAAAAGCGTGGACAAACGCATTGGACTGGTACAATAAAGCAAAAGATGAAGATCCAAAAGATCTTTTTACAGAATACAGAATTGGACTTTGTCATTACAATTTGCGTGATTATGTGAAAGCAGAACAGTCATTGGCAAAGGTTTTGAAAAAAGAAGAAAAATTAAAAGACGATAGCAATGATTTCACAGATGTACCATTTAAGTTGGCACGTGTGAAAAAAATGCAAGAAAAATACGATGAGGCTATTTCTATTTTGGAAAAAATAACAGCAACATCTTCTGACCCTGTTACCAAAAAATTAGCAGCAGCAGAATTGGAAGGCGCAAAAATGGCGAAGACAATGACTTTGCCAGAGTTGTTAAAAGTAGAAAATGCTGGAACAGATGTGAACTGTCCCGATAAAGATTTTTCTCCCGCAACTGGAAAAACAGGCGAATTATATTATATCTCTACTCGTCAGAATGGACCAGTTGTTTTAGATGGCAAAAAAACAGATTTTTACGGTAGCGTAATGTCTGCAACTGCTGACGGAAAAGGAATATATACAGGCGCAAAAGCCTTAGATCAAGTTATCAATCGCCCAGAAACGCATACTTCTTATGTTTCTTTTTCTCCAAGCGGCAATCGTATGTATTTTACACGTGCGGTAGTTTCTGGACAAGAAGTAACAGAATCACAGCTTTTTATGAGTGTGAAAAGTGGTAACGGTTGGGGTCCAGCTATGCAAATAAAAGGTCTTGCAGGAAAAATTATGCACCCTTCGGCAGGCGAACTTTTTGGAAAAGAAGTATTGTTTTTTACTTCTGATATGGAAGGCACAAAAGGTGGTATGGATATTTTTTATGCTACTAAAAAAACAGATGATACGTATGAGTTTCCAGTAAATCTTGGAGACGTTATCAATACAGTAGGAGAAGAATATACGCCATTTTATCGTGATGGAAAATTATATTTCAGCTCGACTGGTCATGCAGGATTAGGAGGTTTTGATGTTTTTGTTTCTTCATGGGACGGTACAGGTTGGTCAAAACCAACTAATATTGGAAAAGGAGCTAACTCGGCACAAGATGATTATTGCTACAGCGTAGATACAAAAGGAAACGCATTGCTTTCTTCAAATCGTATTGGAAATGGTAAAATAAAAGGTTACTCTGCAACTTGTTGCGATGATATTTGGACATTGAATATCGAAGAACAAAAGGTTAGCCTTTGTTTAGATGTAAAGGACAAAAGCAAAAAAGCAATCGCAAACAGTAGTAGCCAGATTATCGAAATGACGAATAATCAGCCAGGTAAAACAGATACAAAAGCAAATCCTTCTGGAAATCTTTGCGATACACCTTTGGCATTTGACAAATCTTATATGATTATCACTACAAAAGAAGGTTACTATCCAGATACAGCTTATTTTAATACTGTTGGTTTGAAAAAAACAACAACTATAGATAAAAAAATTGTGTTACGTGCATTGCCAATTGACCCTAAATTTGTGAGATTAACAAAGAAAGAGAGTATCAAACAAGGTGGAGCAATTCGTATGAATAACATCTACTATGATTTGAATAGTGATAAAATCTTACCAGATGCAGAAGGCGATTTGAATGCTTTGGCAGTAATTATGAAAGAATATCCTACGGTAATTATTGAGCTTTCTTCACATACAGATGCACGAGGTAGCAACGAATCGAACCAAAAACTATCACAGCGTCGTGCAGAATCTGCTATCCGTTATTTGATAGAAACACAAGGTATTGCTCGTGAACGCTTGCAGCCAAAAGGTTATGGCGAAACAGTAATTTTGAACCGTTGTACGAATGATGTGAAAGATTGTACAGATGAAGAACACCGTTTTAACCGTCGTACAGAATTTAAAGTTATTGGTGGAGTAGCTGAAAAAGCAATTGAAAGAACCATTATTGTAGCTAAAAAATGGTCAGATTGTACACCAGAGGAGAAAAAAGATGGTGTAGGTATCAAAGAAGATGAATATATCAAAATCAATAAAGCCAATACACCTAAGAACTAATTAGGTATTTTAGTTGTTAAAAAAGAGGTTGTCAAGTATTTGGCAATCTCTTTTTCTGTTTTTTAAAATTGAAAAAAGATTATAGCGATGGCAGCACACAATGAGTTAGGCAAAAAAGGAGAAAATTTAGCCAAGGAGTTTTTACTCTTAAAAAACTATGAATTATTGGAAGAAAATTGGCGGTTTGGAAAAGCTGAAATAGATTTGATAGCGAAGTACAATGAGGTACTGATTTTCATAGAAGTGAAAACACGCTCTACTATTGCGTTTGGTAAACCAGAAGAATTTGTTTCAGCTCAAAAACAAAATATGATTACTTCTGCTGCGCCTCGTTATATGGAAAAAATAAACCACGATTGGGCAATACGCTTTGATATTATTTCTGTTGTTTTTAATAAAGATGAAACGTATAGTATAGCGCATATTGAAGATGCTTTTTTTTAAAAATACAGTAAAAATATTTATTTATGCAAAATAAAATAGCAGATTTAAGATTAGATTATAAGTTACAATCGCTTGATATACAAGATGTTAGCGAAAATCCAATCAGCCAATTTAACAATTGGTTTCAAGAAGCATTACAATCAGATTTGAGAGAACCAAACGCAATGGTTGTAGCGACCGTAGATAAAAACAATATGCCAAATGCACGTGTTGTTTTGCTAAAAGGTGTTAGTGAAGCTGGTTTTGTATTTTTTACAAATTTTGAAAGTAAAAAAGGACAAGAATTAGCTGAAAATTCCAAAGCTGCACTTGTTTTCAATTGGCTTGAATTGGAAAGACAAATTCGTATTCAAGGAACGGTAGAAAAAATAAGCGAAGAAGATTCGGTTGCTTATTTTCAAAGCCGCCCGAAAGGAAGCCAAATTGGTGCTTGGGTTTCTCCACAAAGTCAGATTATTGAAAATCGCTCTATTTTAGAAAAAACACAGCGTGAATTGGAAGAAAAGTTTGTAAACGAAGCTATTTTACCCAAACCAAGCAACTGGGGCGGTTATCGAGTAATACCGCAAACGATAGAATTTTGGCAAGGACGAAGTAGCCGCTTACACGATAGAATTTTTTATATTTTGCAAGAAGATGATAGTTGGAAAATAGAGCGTTTAGCTCCTTAAAAAAAGTCTGTGTTTTTTTATTAAAAAAACACAGACTTTTCTTTTTGTTAAACTTACATTAAATTTGCTTGAAGTAGATTACTGTTCAAAAAGATAAATAAATGTTAATAAAGACAAATGTGCGTGTCTTTATTAGAAAAAATCGTCAAAAAGCCAATGAAATATGCGAACATTATGCCAAAAGTAGAATTAAGGCACATTTTTTGGTATATTTTTTTCATTAATACCAAAAAATAATAAATTTCAGTTATTTTTGTACCAGAAATGTAATATAACGTTACGTTCAAAAAGCCGAAACCGATTTTATCCTTTAAACCAGCAAAGTCCAAGAACCGAAATGCACAACCTTCGCATCTCCCTTTATCATGTCAATCCCGACCTGATAAATTTTTCACATATCTTACGAAGGTGTTTTTTTCCATTCCACTTTTACTGCTGCTTCCCAATTGGATAAAGTCTTCTTATTTGCATATTACTTAAATATATATTTATGAAGATTAGAACTTTGAATTTCCTTTACATCATTTTATCTTTGGTTGGGACAGTTTTTAGTACCACCTTAAAAGCGCAATGCACCTCTACAATTAGCCACTCAGCACCAGATACAATAGTGATGAGTGCAACTTGTACTGCTACGCTCAATTGGGGAACAGTTACAGTTACGCCAGGTGGAACTTGCACACTTGTTGGTTCGCCAACTTTTGTGAGTGCTACCGATGGTACGAATAATTATAATATGAATGATGTTGTTCCGTCTGGTGCAAATATATTGGTTACTTACTCGGCTACTGTAAATGATGGAACTGTGAATATTATCAAAACACTTACATTTAATATGTACGTTCGAGATAAAACAGCTCCTGTTTTAAGCGGAATACCTACCAATATTACTGTAACAGGTTGCATCCTCTCTAATACAGCACCTACTGTTATAGACAATTGTACGAATCCAGTTGCGCCTTCATTTAATGATGTTGGTCTAATTTCTACTTGTAGCGGTGGTGTAATTACACGTACTTGGAAAGCAACAGATGCTGCTGGAAATACAGGTTATTTTACTCAAACTATAACTATAAATCCAGATACTGCGCCGCCAACCTTTACGACAAATGCAACAGATTTGGTAATAGATTGTAACCCGACGACTTCGCCTGCTTTGGTGGCAGCTTGGTTAGCAAATCAAGGTACAGCAACTGCAACAGATTGTAACAATATTACTTGGTCTTACACGCCAAATGCACCAACACCTGTGTCGGGTTGTATAGGTAACGCTGGAGCTGTAACAGTTATTTTTACTGCAAAAGATGCTTGTAATAATAGTTCTACTACTACTGCTAAAATAATTAGTACAGATATTTTTCCGCCAATTGTAACGCAACAAGCACAAAACAAAGTTGTAGATTGTGCTACTGTTAGTACGGAATTATCAAATTGGATAGACAACAATGGTAACGCAATAGCAAATGACGTTTGCGCTGGACCAACGATGGCTGTAAAGTATTTTGTAAATGGAAATCAAGCAACAAAGGCGCAGCTGATAACTTATTTTGTAGATTCTTTGAAATTAGCTTGTCAAAGTAATGTTGTTATCGGAACAACCACTTATAATAAAGTTGTTGGAAAAATGAAAGTGGCTTTTGTTTTCAGTGATAACTGTAGTAATTCTGCTCCTCCAACTGATGCTACTTTTGCAGCAACAGATAATATTGCGCCTGTTTTTACAACAAATGCAAGCAATAAAAGTGTACAATGCGATACTGTAGATACAATGACGGCTTTTGCAACTTGGTATAACAACCAAGCTGGCGCAGTTGCCCAAGATCAATGCAGTTCAACACTTACTTTTCGTACTGTTCCAACGCTCTCTAATGCAATGGATAGTTTGACTACTTCTCAAGCAAATTCTTGTGGTAGCACTGGTAAAGTAACAGTTGGTTTTTTCGCAAAAGATGCTTGTGGTAATGAAACTACAATTCCTACAACAGCTACGTTTACTATTGTAGATAATATTGCACCAGTCTTTATGACAGCCCCGAGTTCGGTTACTGTGAATTGCATTGGTGCTGGAAATGGAAATATCTCAGCACTTCAAGCTTTTGTAAATACACAAGGAGGCGGTATTGCGACGGATAATTGTGGCGGTTCAGCTCCTTTTTGGACTTTTACATGGACGGATAAATTAGGTAATACTGGTGTAAGTTCTTATCCACAAATTCCAACTTCGGGTGTAGGTTATCCCGCTTGCGATTGGTTTGCAGATTTTATTTTTAAAGTAAAAGATGAATGTGGAAATGAGAGAACAGCAAACGCTCGTTTTGCTATTCAAGACCAAACTCCACCTACTTTTACAAATACCCAACCTGACGTTACTGTAAATTGTGATAATATCCCAGGAACTAATGCAGATGCTCCGAATGCTTCTGATAATTGTGGCTCAGCTACTGTAAGTTCTGTAATGTTAGTTTCAAATCTCAATAATAATTGTACGGGTACATATCAAATTAAAAAAACTTGGAATGCTACTGACCAGTGTGGTAATACAAATACTTACACCAGAACAATTACAGTTTTGGATAATCAAGGACCTGTAATTGCTGGAGTTCCTTCTGATATTACAGTCGATTGTGATGCTATTCCACCTATTCCAAATGTTGTCATTTCTGATGCTTGTGACTCTAAACCAGATTCTGTTTTTGTTCAAACATCTACTGCTGGTACTGATGCAAAATTGTGTTCTTTCTATAATTATGTTTTGACAAGAAAATGGACTGCAACAGATAAGTGTGGAAATATTTCTACAAAAAGTTATACTATAACAGTTCAAGATAAAAAAGCACCGACATTTACTGCTCCTGCGAATGTTACTGTAGGTTGTTTCGATGCTTTTAATTCGTTGGTTACAGGTCGTCCAACTTTATTAAAAGATGATTGTGACAATGCACCCAAATTAGATAGTAGCGATGTCGTAACTGCTGGCTCTTGTACTGGAAACAATACTTATACAAGAACTTGGAGAGCAAGTGATGCTTGTGGAAATACAATTACAAAAGCGCAAACTATCGTTACAAAAGACGATAAAAAACCTAATTTGATTGGGATTCCAGCTGATATAACGCTTGAATGTGGAGATGTTGCTCCTGTCGTTCCCACGGTTACGGTAAAAGATAGTTGCGATAATTCTATAATACCTTTTTTTGCTGGTACGAATACGCTATCATCTTGTGTTGGGAATTTTAAAATAAAAAGAGAATGGACAGCAACAGACAATTGTGGAAATATTTCTAAAAGAACACAAACAATTACTTTTTTAGATACTAAAAAACCTGCTATAATTGTATGTCCAAGCGATGTCAGTTTTGACAATACAACTGGGCTTTGCGAAGCAAATATAGACTTAATAGCACCTGTTGCATCTGATAATTGTGGTAGTGTTATTTCTAATTATATTCAAAATGAAAGTGCCAGTATCACATCGAGTATTCCGAATGACCCAGATGTGATTGTCAAACCTATCACTTTTGATATTGCAGTACCGCTTAATGCAACTACAACAGCAAGTAACGTTACTTTTTCGATAGATTTAAATAATGTAGATGCAGAAGCGACGACAGAATATTTTGATATTATAGGAGAAAATAATACCTTTTTAGGAAAAACAAAAAAAACGAATATCCAGTGTGGCAATAGTAGTATAAATGTTCCTTTGTCTGATGTACAAGTTAATACTTGGGGTCAAGATGGTATGATTTCTTTTATATTAAAACCAAATATACCTAATAATCTTCCGCCGTCAGAAGGCATAAACGATATTTGTACTAATGGTAAAGTGCTTGCAAAATTAGAATTTACGGTAACGAGTAATCCTAATCTGACTTATGAATACAGTATAGATAATGGTGCAAAAACGCTTGTCAGTCCGATAGGAAATACGGTTACGACGTTGGGCGTTGGTAAACACTTGGTAAAATATTTTGTAAAAGATTGTAATAATAATGTTGATTCTTGTCAATATAACGCAAGTGTTTTTGACAAAGAAGCACCAAGTATAAGTGCACCTGCTGACCAAAATTATGTGATTTCAGGAACTAATTGTACTGTAAAACAAGAAATTCCTGCGCCAACCTTTATGTTTGACAATTGCGGATTTGGTACTCAATATACGCAAAAACAACCTACAATTGCTGACGATTCGCTATTGACTTTTATTAATAATTCTAATTTGCAGGCTTATTTCGCAAACGATAAAATATTTACATTTACAGGCGTGACTGCAAACGCAGTTAATTCTAATGTTTCACTGACGATAGACTTAAAAGCTGATGCAGAAAGCGCAGGCGAGTATTTTACATTTTTAGGAGAAAACAACGTACCTCTTGGAACTACGGATATTGCAACCTGCATTACAAAAGGCACTACTACGCTCACTATCCCAACAGGAGATTTTAATACTTGGGCATCTGATGGGCAGTTGGTTATCAAAGCAATTTCTAATAAATCATTTCCAATTTCGCAAGCAGGTACGAATCCAGGTATTAATCCTTGTAACAATACTGTTATTTCAAATGGACAAAATGATGGTAGTAGTTACATGACCGCTACGCTTTCGTTTAATACTGCGAATCCAATTTTTTCTACAAGTGGCGCAACTGTTACAGCAGCAAAACCTTTATTTCAATCAGGTGTAACGCCAGAAGTAACTTTTGTTCAAGGAACAACTGTTGTAAAATATGAGTTGAGTGATGCGGCTGGAAACAAAAAAACAGTTACCTATAATGTAGTCGTTGAGGACAAAACTGATCCAATTGCGAAATGTAAAAATGCTTTTGTTGCTATTTTACCAACTTCAACAGGCCCTGGAACAATTAATCCAGCTGATGTAAACGATGGTAGCTCTGATAATTGTACTATCGCTTCGCTTGTTGTTTCGCCTAATGCTTTTGCGTGTAGCGATATAGGTACTACAAAAAATGTTACCTTAACTGTTACAGATTTGGCAGGAAATAAAGCGACTTGTACGGCTGATGTAGTGATTACAATTGAAAAACCAAAACCAAGTTATTCGCTTGGTATTTGTGGAAACGATACATTAAAACTTTTTGCCAATCCACCAGCAATTCCTGGTGCATTGTACAATTTTAATTGGAGTGGTCCGAATAATTTTAATTCTACTTTACAAAATCCTTACATTCCAAATGTAAGTGCTACCAACGGTGGAACTTATAATTTATATATTTATAGTACGCCAGGATCTTGTTATAGTGGGAATACAACTCTGGAAATTCCAATAGACAATCAACCGAATACGCCAACGATTACAGCATCAAGTTCAAAACCTTGTACGAATGGGGAATTAACTCTGACGACAGCTGCTTACACGGGAAAAAAAGTAACTTATTATTGGTATAAAGGTATTGCACCAAGCGGTGTTTTGGTAGATTCTACGCTTACAAATTCCTATACGATTAACAATCCTACGGTTGGAAATGCTAAATATTATGTAAGAGTAAAAGTCGATATTTGTAGCTCTAATCCTTCTGCTTCTGTTTCTATAAATGCCGTGAATCCTCCTTCGGCAACTTTAACCAATGCGTCCGTGATAGAAGTTTGTGAAGGAACGGATATTACATTGGGAACAAGTAGCGTAGGTTTGGGTTATAAATACCAGTGGACAGGGCCAGATAATTTTAGCTTTGCTACTCAATATCCACCTGTTTTGACAAATGCTAAACCTACCAAAAGTGGTGTTTATACGTTAATCGTTCTTTCGGCAGAAGGCTGTGAATCGATACCAGCATTGACAACAGTGAACGTAAAAGCAAAGCCTAAAACACCTGTTTTAGTAGCAAATGGCTTAGATTGTGAAGGAAGTTCTATTAATTTGATTACGAATGTGACTGGCGTAAGCTCGTATCATTGGGTAAATCCTTCGTTTAATGAACAAGTTACAACTGTTAACAATTTACCTTTGACAAATTTGAATAAGGCAACGATGAAAGGCAATTGGAAAGTTTATTTGATGAATAACGGTTGTAAATCTGATGAATCAAATCCTGTTGATTTAAAAATAAATAGCAAACCTACAATCACTGCGGATTACAAAAACCCTGTTTGTGACGGTAGTACGTTAGAACTTTTAGGTATTGGAGCAAATAATGCAAGTTACACTTGGACAGGCGCAAATAATTTTGTTTCTAACGCTCAAAACCCTACAACAAAAGCTATTGCTGGTACTTACGTAGCGGTTATTATTGACCAAAATGGTTGTAGTAATTTTGATGATGTAGTAGTTACTACAAAACCTAAACCTGAAATCACAGCTATCACAAACAATAGCCCAATGTGTGTTTCTGGTACAAGTGATATAAAAATAACTGCAACAGTATTTCCTTTTGATAGCACTTACGCTTATCAATGGACTGGACCAAATACGGTTTCTAATGCCAAAATACTAATTTTACCAAATGCAACAGCGTCAGTAAATGGTACTTATACGCTACAAGTAACGAGCAAAGATGGCTGTAAATCCACACCTTTAAGTCATTTGGTAGATGTGAGAAATAAACCACAAACACCTGTTATCAAAAACGGTATTAGCCAAAATGTTTGTGAAGGCGATAATATTTTACTTGAGTTGGATAATGCAAACACTTATATTGGAGCAATAGTTTCTTACAAATGGGCTACTCCAGCTGGTGGTGTTACGACAAATATTCCAACGCTGAGTATTCCAAAGGCGCTTTCTATACATTCTGGAGATTATACTCTGGTGGTAATTGTTGATGGTTGCGAATCGGATATTTCTGGTAAAAAGAAAATAACGGTAAATCCTATTCCTGCAAAACCTTCTGCAACGATTGGAACACCGCTTTGCGAAGGCGAAACGCTACAACTTTCTACGGATTTTATCAATAATGCAACGTACGAATGGTTAGGTGCAAATAATTTTACATCAAGCATTTCTAATCCGACAAAACCAAATGTTACAAAAGATGACCAAGGTTTTTACAAAGTAAGAGTAGCAGTGAACGGTTGTCAATCGCCGTTTTCAAATAGTGTATTTTTAACTGTAATTGAAGCAATAAAATTAACACCAATTGCTAAAAATAGCGGACCGATTTGTTTAGATAGTCCAAATCCAAACCTAACACTTGCGGTAGAAGGTGCAACTGCTATCCCAGGTGCTAAATATACATGGTTTAATGCTAAAACAAATACGCAACTCAATACTCCAGATGGCGCATTGAACTACAATATTTCAAATTTTACAGGTTATCCAGAAGGTATAAATGAGTTTTACGTAGTGACAACTTTTAACGGTTGTTCTTCTAAACCATCTATTCCGACTTCGGTTAATTTGAATAAAATACCTACTGGACAAAAAGCATTTGCAGGAGCTGACATTGCAGTTTGTAATGAAAAATCAGTTTCTTTGGCTGCACAAAAACCAACAATTGGAACAGGTTCATGGTTACAAGTACAGGGTTCTTCTATTACGATTGCAGATACAACTTCGTTCGATACGAAAGTAAATGGACTTGTTCCGGGTCAAAATTATGTTTTGCAATGGAAACTTTCTAACGGAGCGTGTAAAGATTATTCGTTTGATGAGGTAAAAATAAATGTAAATGACACCAGTATAAAAGCAGACGCTGGCGATTCTATACAATTGTGTTCTAAAACACAAACTAAACTTAATGCCAATATTATTTCCTCGGGAACAACGGGTCTTTGGACGCAGCTTTCTACACAAGTTGGTGTAACAATCGTTAATCCGACTGACCCTAAAACCTTGGTCACAGGATTAAGTGCAGGAAATATGTACTCGTTTAAATGGACGCTTTCTAATACTTCTTGTAAAGATTATTCTACGGACGAAGTATTCGTTTTTGTAGAAGAACAACAAGGGAAATCTTATGCAGGCGTTGATTTCAAGGCTTGCGGAGATGGAAATATTAGCCTAAATGCAAGTGCCGTTGCTGGAACAATTGGAAAATGGACTTCGCTTAATAGTGCAATAGTTGTACTTCCGAATGCTTCGACAAGTGTTGTAAAAAATCTTACACAAGGCAACAATGCCTTTGTTTGGTCTATTAGTACAAAAACTTGCGGTACGTATTCTAAAGATACTGTAATAATTACCTACGAGAGTGCTGCAAAAGCAATTGCAGATGCAATCACAGTTACTTATGCTGGTTCGACTGTTTTTAATCCGACTGCAAATGATATTTTGCCATTAGGAAATGGTTATACTTTGACCATCGTAACGCAACCAAGACACGGAAAAGTGACTATCACAGCCGACCGAAAAATAGAATACCAAGCTGAAAATGCCTTTACGGGCAATGATGATTTTGAGTATAAAATATGTAATACGACCTGTTCAGATGTTTGTACAACTGCAAAAGTAAGCGTTTCGGTTCTCGGTGGCGACGATTGTACAGTGCCTACGATTATTACGCCAAACGGAGATTTAATCAACGACCGTTGGGAAATACCTTGTTTGGTTGGTGCAGATTATCCCAATAGTACCGTAGCAATTTTTAATCAATGGGGCGACGAAGTTTTCCGTTCTAATAGCTATAAAAATGATTGGGAAGGTACGTATAACGGGCAACCCTTGTCTTCTGGAACGTATTTCTTTGTTGTGAACTTAGGGACAACAATAAAGAAAAATGGTTTTTTAATTATTGAACGATAAGTCTAAATTATTCATTATCAGCCTATTATAATAGGTTATTTATTGATTTCAAATAAAAATTTCTCAAATAGTTGTGTTTATGTTATAAAAAATACAACTATTTGAGAATTTAAAAATATATAAATAAAATTACGGATATGAAAAAAATATTTATATTTTTAACACTTTGTTCTTCTTTGTCGCTTTTTGCGCAACAAGAACAACAATTTACCCAATTTATGTATAATAAATTGGCTTACAATCCAGCGTACGCAGGAAGTAATTTTAATACTTGTTTGACTGTATTGCACCGTAGTCAATGGATTGGGTTTGATGGTGCACCAAGCGCACAATTGGTTTCTTTTAATACAACTTTGCTCAATGGAAAAGTTGGCGTTGGCGGAAATCTATTACACCAATCCATTGGGATAAGCAATAATTATACACTTGATGGAAATTATGCTTACCGTGTACCTGTTTTACACGGAAATTTGGGAATTGGTCTGCAAGCATCTGTACGGTATAGAAATATTAACTTTGCAGATTCTCGCCTTGTTTCTACTGTTCCTTTAAGTCAAGACGAAGCAATTGAACTTGGGCAACGCTCGAAATTTGTGCCTAACTTTGGTGTAGGCGCATATTACAATCAAGAGAATTTTTATATTGGCATTTCTGTGCCAAGATTGATACGTAATAACATCGGTTTCTCTCAAAATGCAAATAGTCTTTCGAGAGAAGAATTACATATTTATGCAATGGGAGGTTTTATTTTTCCAATATCGTCAAATATAAAATTGCAACCACAAGCCTTGTTTAAATATACTAAAAATACACCTTTCGATGCAGAAGGAAATTTAAGTGCTATTTACCAAGATAAGCATACACTTGGTTTGTCTTATCGGGTTGGAGGTTCTACAAAAGTAGGATTTGGCGAATCGATAGATTTTTTGCTTGGCATACAAGCCTCTCCAAAATGGATGGTAGGTCTATCTTATGATTATTCTCTTTCTGAAATAAAAGACGGAAGTAGTGGTAGTGTAGAGGTAATGTTGCGTTATTGTCCAAGAAAAGCAGAAGGCGAAACTTTTGTTAATCCGAGATTTTTTTAGATTTTTGCTTGATTATTAAAAAAAAACGCTACACTTTTAAAAGTATAGCGTTTTTCTTTTTAGAAACTTTTCTTAAATTTACGTTTGCAAAACACCAACATTAAATTTTTCCACAGGTGCATTATTTGCTGCTTCTATGCCCATCGAAATCCAACGACGAGTATCAACAGGAGGGATTATCGCATCTACCCAAAGCCGTGAAGCTGCATAATAAGGCGTAGTTTGATGATCGTATTTGTCTTTTATCTCATTAAACATTTTTTGTTCCTCGGCAGCGGAAAGTGCAGTTCCTTTTGCTTTTAGCGTAGCTACTTGTATTTGCAGAAGTGTTTTTGCCGCTTGCGAACCGCCCATAACAGCGATTTTTCCAGTAGGCCAAGCGATGATTAAACGTGGATCATAAGCCTTGCCGCACATTGCATAATTTCCTGCACCATACGAATTTCCCATGACGACCGTAAATTTGGGAACAGTAGAATTTGCAACTGCATTTACTAATTTTGCACCATCTTTTATAATTCCACCATGCTCCGAACGTGAGCCAACCATAAAACCAGTTACATCGTGTAAAAAAACCAAAGGGATTTTTTTCTGATTGCAATTGGCAATAAAACGAGTTGCTTTATCCGCAGAATCTGAGTAAATAACACCTCCAAATTGCATTTCGCCTTTGGCAGATTTTACAACTTGTCTGTTATTCACAACAATTCCGACTGCCCAGCCGTCAATACGAGCATAAGCACAAATAATAGTTTTTCCATAATGCTCCTTGTAAAGTGTCATTTTTGATTCGTCCACCAAGCATTTTAGAAGTTCTATGGTATCGTAAGGTTTCGTCGCATTCTCTGGAAAAATACCGTAAATATCTTCGATAGGTTTTGCTGGGAGTTGTGGTTCTACACGATTAAAACCAGCTTTTTCAAATGAGCCAACTTTATCCATTAAGTCTTTTATCGTGTCCAAACAGGTTTCATCATCGGGCATTTTGTAATCAGTCACGCCCGAGATTTCACTATGTGTTGTTGCTCCGCCGAGTGTTTCTTTTTCTACGGTTTCGCCTATTGCAGCTTTTACCAAATAAGGTCCAGCAAGAAAAATAGACCCTGTTTTTTCAACAATCAATGCCTCGTCACTCATAATAGGCAAGTACGCACCACCTGCGACACAGCTTCCCATTACAGCGGCAATTTGGACAATTCCCATACTCGACATTTTAGCGTTATTTCTAAAAATACGTCCAAAATGCTCTTTATCAGCAAATATTTCGTCTTGTAAAGGCAAATAAACACCAGCACTATCTACCAAATAAATAATTGGCAAACGATTTTCCATTGCTATTTCTTGCGCCCGAAGGTTCTTTTTTCCTGAAATTGGAAACCAAGCACCTGCTTTTACAGAAGCATCGTTCGCAACA
>JANMGN010000620.1:0-3606 GCA_031374645.1 Chitinophagales bacterium
AAATTACTTGACAAAAAGAGATGTTGAACTTAATTTTAAGGAAAATATGAACCAATATATCCTTTTTGATGATGAATTACCCAAGTGGAATTACCTCATTAAGCACAACTAATACGACCAACTTATTTTTTACACGTTACATAGTTAGTTTTATTTCATTACAAAAAAGCTGTTTCATTGTTTGAAACAGCTTTTTTTTTGTATTTTTGCTATCAACGTTCATACTCAAAGCCAAAAAGTACCGAAAAGTGCTTTTTGACTTTCTGTTTCACTTCTTCCATATCTACCGCATAGCCGAGTTCAGCTTCGAGCGAGGTTACATCTTTATCAGCATCATTTATACCACAAGGAATAATATTTTTAAAATATTGCAAATCAGGTTTTACATTAAAAGCAAAACCATGTAGTGTAACCCAACGGCTCAAATGCACGCCAATTGCACAAATTTTTCTTTTAGGTAAATCATTTTTAGCCTCCAACCAAACACCTGTAAAACCTTCTACTCGTATCGTTTCCAGACCATATTCCGCTAAAGTTCTCATCATGACTTCTTCCAAAAAACGGACATACTTATGCACATCATTGAAAAATAAATCTAAATCAAAAATAGGGTAGCCTACAATTTGACCAGGCCCATGATAGGTAATATCTCCACCACGATTTATCTTAAAAAACTCAATATTTTTAGCCTCTAATTCCACTTCCGACAAAAGCAAATTGTCTATCGAGCCACTTTTCCCAAGCGTATAAACGTGCGGATGTTCGCAGAAAAATAAAAAATGCTCTTGCTGCTCTTGTGTTTCATTATCTCTATTTCTGAGTTTTCGAGCAATCAGTTTTTGCTGTACTTCTTGTTGATAATCCCATGCTCTTTGGTAAGGTATATTTCCCAAGTCTTGAAAAAAAACGCTTTGCTTTTTCATTTATAGATTTATTTTTAAAAAATTACAGCAAAGTTACGCAAAATAGTGGTTCAAAATAAAATAATAACGCTACAAACTGTATATTTGCACCCAAATTAAAAAAACACTATACTAATGTCAAAAAAACGTGTTCTCATCACTGGCGCAGCTGGTTTTTTAGGTTCTCATCTAAGCGATTATTTTCTTGCAAAAGGTTTTAGCGTAATAGGTATGGACAATCTCGTTACAGGAAATATGGATAATATCGCACACTTAGCGGATAATCCAGATTTTGAATTTCGTTTCCATGATGTCTCCAATTTTATAGAAGTAGAAGGAGATTTACATTATATATTACATTTTGCTTCGCCAGCAAGCCCGATTCATTACGTAGGATTGGCTATCCAAACGCTTAAAGTAGGTTCTTTGGGCATACACAATTGCCTTGGTTTGGCAAAAGTAAAAGGTGCAAGAGTAATCATTGCTTCCACGAGCGAAGTATATGGCGACCCTTTGGAGCATCCGCAAACGGAAGAATATTGGGGACACGTGAACCCAATTGGTATGAGAAGTATGTACGATGAAGCGAAACGTTTTCAAGAAGCAATTACCATGTCGTATTATCGTCAGCACGGAATAGAAACAAGAATTATACGTATTTTTAATACTTATGGCCCTCGTATGGCAGTAGAAGATGGACGTGTTTTACCAGCATTTTTCTCGCAAGCTATTCGTGGTCAAGGACTTACCGTTTTTGGCGATGGCTCACAAACAAGAGCTTTTTGTTATGTAGATGATCTGGTAGATGGAATTTATCGTTTGCTGATGTCAGATTATCATTTGCCAGTTAATATCGGAAATCCTAATGAAATCACAATGTTGCAATTTGCAAAAGAAATCATGGAAATCGTAGGAAATCCTGATGCTTATCTTGATTACAGAGAACTGCCAGAAGATGACCCTAAACAACGTCAGCCAGACATTACGAAAGCAAAAAATATTTTAGGCTGGAAACCCAAAATAGATAGAGCAGAAGGTCTGAAACGTACCTATGAGTATTTCAAAACAGTAGTAAAATAAATAATTTAAAGGATTATTCAAAATAATTCAGCATCATTATTTTGAATATTTCAAAATAATTCAGCACATTATAGTCTTCCCTTTTGGGGAAGATTTAGATGGGGCAAATTACTTTTGTACCAAAAAAATAAATAGTAATCACGAGTTTTATTTTAGAACTCGTAAAATATTAAAAAAAATTACAATGAAAAAACTACTAATTGTAGTCATTACATTATTAAGTGTCACTTGCGTTTTTGCACAAGTACCTAATATTAATCCTGCACAAATAAAAGCAGAATTAAGCAAAAGAGGATTAGACCAAGTAGAGGTAGAGGCACGCTTAAAGCAAAAAGGTATTGATATAAATAATGTCAATAAAAATAATGCTGCACAAGTAGAAGCTCAAATTCAACAAGTATTGGACGAGCTCGAAGCGGAGAAAAAAGGTTCAGCTGGCGCTGGAAATAAATCTCAAACGACCTCTACTGTTCAGAGCAATACGGAGCTGCCTACGAGCAACATCAAAACAATAGAAGAAAAAATTAAAGCGGAAGATGTACCTATCTCAAACGAGGCAAATGTTCAGCAAAAAGCGAATAATTTGGCAAAAACCAAGGCTTCTGATATTACTAAAAAAGTAAAAGAAGGTGCTACTGTAGAGGAAGCAGTCGCTGAAGGCTTATTGGAAAGCGAAGACGACAGACCTCGAGGTATTGTATATGGTGTAGATATTTTTAGAAATAAAAGTCTTTCTGTGTATCATCCTGGTAGTCAAGACATTAAAGCAGACGACAACTACGTTATTGGTACAGGAGATGAACTCAATGTTTCTATTTGGGGACAAGCAGAATACACAGGTACTTTGCAAGTAGCAAAAGACGGCTATATAAAACCAGATCGTTTGCCTCGTATTTATGTAAAAGGACTGACGTACGCCAAAGCTCGTGAAGTTATCAGAGGTAAATTACATCAGTTTTTTCCTTTTTCAAATGAAAATTTCAACTTAGATATTAATTACAAACGTACTATCATTGTCAATATCTATGGAGAAGTATTTAAGCCTGGTGGATATTCTCTTTCAGCCATCAATACGGCATTTAATGCCTTGGTAGCAGCAGGTGGCCCTTCTGATATTGGTTCTATTCGTAACATCAAATTGGTACGTAGCGGAAGCCCTACCAAAACAATTGACGTATATGAGTTTATGAAAAATGCTGCTTTGCGTGACAATTTTTACTTGGAAGATAATGACATCATTCAAGTACCCATGCAAGGAAAAATCATAGAAATACAAGGTGCTGTAAAACGTCCGTATAAATATGAACTTTTAGCAAACGAAAACTTGGTAAAAGTAATTGAGTTTGCTGGCGGAATGTCAGACAATGCTTACAATGAAATCATACAAGTAAAGCGTTTTGAAAATGACAAAGAAATCTTGATAGACGTAAAATACAAGGATTTATTAGCTGCAAAAAGCGATTTTGTTATTTTTCCAGGCGATATAATTGTTGTAAATGCTATACCAAAAGCATTTGATAATTACGTAGATATTAGTGGTGCTGTCGATTTTTCTAAAAGATATGAATTAGGTAATGGTCTGAAAATCAGTGATTTAGTCGCAAAAGCAGTTTTGCAAAAAGAA
>JANMGN010000655.1:0-4103 GCA_031374645.1 Chitinophagales bacterium
GTTTAAAATAAAAATACAACATCACTATTTTATCAATATTAAACTAGCCCATAAATAGAAATTGCGAAACTATTATTTAGTTTTTTATTTTTAAATAAAAGTCCTCAATAATTTATTTATATCTTATTTTAATATATTAAAATAAAATAATATGTTATTCGCAACAATGTTAAATGTTTGGCGTAATTATTGCTACGTATTAAGAAATTATTGAATTTGTATTTTCTTTTTAATCAAGCAATAAGCTACAAAGCGTTTTTATATTATATTTTTTAAATAAAATAAAAATAAAGGGAAAAGCGTTTATATTTGTACAAGTTGCTCAGTATTTTTAAAACAAACAACCACTATGGCTAAAATTTTAATTGTTGATGACGAAAGCGCAATCCGCCGAGTATTAAAAGATATTCTTGAAACGAACAAATACGAGGTTCACGAAGCCTGCGATGGCATGGATGCTATCGCTCGCATGAAGCAGACCAAGTTTGATGTTGTTTTTATGGACATCAAAATGCCTAAATTGGACGGATTGGAAGCACTCGATCGTTTACAAAATATTTGTCCAGAAGTACCGATTATCATGATTTCAGGTCATGCTGACGTTAATACGGCTGTTGATGCTGTAAAAAAAGGTGCTTTTGATTTTATTCAAAAACCACTCGACCTCAATCGTCTTCTGATTACACTTCGCAATGCTTTGGATAAATCGAATTTGGTTGTAGAAACCAAATCGCTCAAGCGCAAAGTCACACAAAGTAAAGTTCAAGAAATTATTGGCGAAACAGCAATCATTACAGAGTTAAAAGAAATGATTGATACGGTTGCACCAAAAGAGGCTCGTGTATTGGTACTCGGACCAAATGGTGCTGGTAAAGAGTTGGTAGCAAGATGGATACATGAAAAAAGTAACCGTCGTGAGCAAGCCTTAGTAGAAGTGAATTGCGCTGCAATTCCTTCTGAACTGATAGAAAGTGAGCTTTTTGGACATATGAGAGGTTCTTTTACAGGTGCTGTAAAAGACCATGCTGGAAAATTTGAACAAGCGCATAATGGAACTATATTTTTAGATGAAATTGGAGATTTGAGCCTTCCTGCACAAGCAAAAATGTTGCGTGCATTACAGGAGCATAAGATTTCACGCATCGGTAGCGATAAAGATGTAACGGTAAATGTCCGTGTAATTGCAGCTACTAATAAGGACTTGATAAAAGAAATCGCTATGGGAAATTTCCGTGAAGACCTTTATTATCGTTTGGCAGTAATTGTTGCAAAAGTTCCTTCTTTGAACGAGCGACGCAATGATATTCCGCTTTTAGTCAATTCTTTTTTGAATAAATATACAGAAGAAACAGGCGAATCGCTAACGATTATTAGCGAAGAAGCGATGGAATTGCTCAAAAAACGAGATTGGAGTGGTAATATCAGAGAACTACGCAATGTGATTGAGCGTTTGTTAATTCTCGGAAGTAAGCCTTTGATTACAGCTGACGATGTTCATCGTTTGGTACTGACGATAGACCAACATTTGTACAAGCGCAAAAGTGGTGCTTCGCAATGGTCAGAGCTTTTTGACATGTTCGATAATTCAGATGCGCTTCATAATTATATCGAAGAAGAATACGCCAAACACAAAGGTTTTGTTTTTGGATAAAATAAAACAGAATTATCGGTTAAAAATCGTAGCCTGACGCTGGCAGGGTTCTTTTTTTATTGAAACTCTGCCAGCGTTTATACGTTTTTTTTAGTTGCAACTTTTAACCGACAATTCCGAAACAAAATACTTCTCCAAAACGCCTTGATTTGAGCTTCCAAATCAAGGCGTTTTTTTTAGTAAAATAATATTTTCCATTACATAATTATATTTTTTTTACATAAGTAAAAGCAAAAGGCATAGCAAGTTGCAGATAATACTAAAAAAACATACCTTTGTGCGTCTTAACTTTTGAACCTTTGTAAAAAATGTACATTTCTTCCATATACTCTTCTTTGTTGGCAGCAAAACGAGAACACAAAAAAAAATTTGTTGTTCTCCTTGACCCTGACAAGCTCCGCCTTCACAACATGGAGCAGATTTTGCGTTTGGCACAATTAGCAAAAATAGACTATTTTTTTGTTGGTGGAAGCCTTATCTTAAACGATATGATGGAGCAGTGTATTAGTTCTATTCGCAAAAATTCTAACGTACCTGTCATTTTATTTCCAGGAGATATTGCTCAAATTACGCCTAACGCAGATGCTTTATTGTATCTTTCTTTGATTTCTGGTCGAAATCCAGAGTTTTTGATTGGAAAACACGTTGTTTCTGCTCCATTACTCAAAAAATCTGGCTTAGAAATCTTACCTACGGGCTATATGCTCATCGATGGTGGCAGACCAACTACCGCTACTTATATGAGTGGAACTTTGCCGATTCCGAACAACAAAACCGAAATAGCAGTATGTACAGCAATGGCTGGCGAAATGCTCGGAATGAAACTGATTTATATGGACGCAGGTTCTGGCGCAGACCAACCTGTTAGCGAAAATATGATTCGTGCAGTAAGTCAATCTATTGATATTCCGCTAATTATCGGCGGAGGTATCCGTACGCCCGAAAAAGTTTTACTCAATATGCAAGCAGGTGCAGACATTATTGTGGTAGGAAATGCGATAGAAAAAGACCCTTCGTTGCTTATCGAAATGTCAGAAGCAGCATTTAGTTTAAAGGAGTTGGTCGGGAGCGAAAAGTAGTAGGAGCGTTTATAAAAAATGATAAGTAGGCGTGTAGAAATAATCAATAATTTTTTTGTCGTTGTAAAAATAACATAAGTAAGTGTACGAAGGAGTCCTTCGTGACCTTAAAAAAAAATTGCGGTTATTTTAGCCCAACTACTTATGGCATAGAAAAGTGACAGATATGGAAAAAAAAATCAAAATACACCTTAATCAAAATAAATACGATTGGTTAGAATTTATTAACCGAAATCGAAGTTCATTAGGAATAACAAAATTCGATTTTACTGGTACTCATATTGATGTAATTTTGAATATTGACAATTTTTATGAAAAAGAAGAACAAAATTTGGATAATTTCGATTTTTGAACTAATTTTGTATAATAAATAAAACTATGAATACTTTACGGACTATACGAATAATGGATATTACTGACGATACTGCTACAAATATAGGCGGGTTACCAGTTTATCTTGCCACAAATAAGTTACTTGAACTTAATCACAAAGTATGCTGGGATTTAGATACTGTTTCTTTTTTATCTTCCTCTTTTTTAAATTCAAGCGTTGGAGAACTAATAGATAAGTATGGTATCGATTTTTTCAAATCTCATTTTTCAATCACAAAATACAGCCGTTATCAAGTAGAAGCTATTAAAGATTATATCGAAAAATACGAACATCTAACTTATCGTGATTAGATTTCGTCAATAAAAACCGCCTTTGACCTAATCTCCAAAGACGGTTTTTATTTTCAGCACCAATATATATGAAAATTCTCATCGCCCCATTGCATTGGGGCTTAGGGCATGCCTCTCGCTGTGTGCCTCTCATAAATCGTTTTTTAGCCGAAGGTCACGAAGTTATTTTAGCTTCTGATGGTGCTGCGTTGCGTTTGTTACAAAAAGAATTTCCATCGCTCGAAACCATCGAGTTGCCCGCTTATAATATTTTTTATCCGACCAAAAATATGCTTTGGAATTTGATGATTCAAAGTAAAAAATTTTTTAAAGCTGTAAAATCAGAATATACTGATATTCAGTCGATTATACAGAAATATTCGATAAAAATGATTGTTTCTGATAACCGTTTTGGCTGTTATTCCCCTTTGATAAAACATAATATTTTTATTACACATCAAGTAAATTTGCTTACGCCTTTTGGTCTTTTTGATGCACCTGCACGCTGGATTAACCATAAATTAATGAAACGTTTTGATGAAATTTGGATACCTGACGAAGCCAACGAAGCACAAAGTTTGGCAGGAAAACTTTCGCACGGACATCTGGAAAATTTGCCCAAAGTAACCTACATCGGAGCGCAAAGTCGTATGAAAAAAATACTTCCTGACGATGGTTTTTGTTTTTTTGAAAAAAATAATACCTCAAAA
>JANMGN010000698.1:0-1628 GCA_031374645.1 Chitinophagales bacterium
CAAATAGTTTATTTATTAAATTTTACATAAAATACTAATAATCAGTATTTTATATTATTATTTAGATATAAATTGCTGCAAAATAACGCAAGGAAAAGTAATAAAAGTTGTACCAAAAAGTTGTACCTTAAAATAAATTGTTGTATATTTGTGATGCAATATTGCACAATCTACAAGTCAAAAAGGGTACAAAATGGCAACAATTAAATTATTACTACGGAGACAAAAAACGAAAGAAAACGGTACAGCTCCTATTTACCTCCGAATTATCAAAGACCGCAAAGCGCAATTTATTTCTTTGAACGTAAACGTGTTAGAAAAAGAATGGGATGAAGACAAACAACGAGTTCGAAAAGTACATCCAAATTCCAACCAATTGAACGCATTTCTCTCTCAAAAAGTTGCAGAAGCTGAAAAAATCTCTTGTGCGATGATGAGCGATAGCAAGCGTGTCCAGACCAATGAAATCAAACAAGAATTGATTGGCGCAACAAAACCTAAAACAGACCTCTTTAAATTCGCAGAACGCTATTACAACGTTTTTGATGCCAAAGGAAAATACGGAACTTTTAGTATATATAGGAGCGTTTTTTCAAAATTAGCGGACTATATCAAAGAAAGACCTCTATTTATTGAAGACATTACACTTAGTTTTTTAAAAGATTACGACCGCTATTTACGTTCAGATTTGGGCAATAAGCAAAATACAATTCATACCAGTATGAAATCTATCCGAAGGATAATAAATGTTGCGATTGAAGAAGATATAATTGCTTACGATAAAAATCCCTTTTTGAAGTTTAAAGTGGCAAAAGAAACAGCTGAAAAAACATTTTTGACCGATAATGAAATTTTAAAATTAGAAACGATAGAATGTGAGCAAAATTCTATGCTTGATGTCCATCGAGATACTTTTATTTTTTCATCTTATGCTGGTGGACTGCGTTGTAGCGATATTTGTATGCTGCGTTGGGAAAATTTTCACGATGGTTTTATGACGGTCAATACGAAAAAAACGAACTCCACTGTTACTATAAAATTGCCTAACAAAGCTTTATCAATTTTGGATAAATATCGTCCAGAATTACCCAAAGGCAAGAGCTTTATTTTTCCACTATTAGACGATGATTTTGATTATTCTAATGCAAGATTTAAGCAAGAGGAAATTAGCCGAAATAATGCAAAGATGAACCACAGTCTAAAAAAATTAAGAGAATTAGCAGCAATCGAAAAACATTTTTCTTTTCATACCGCCCGACACACTTTTGCCACAAGAGCCTTACGAAAAGGAATGAGGATAGAATATGTATCAAAATTAATGGCACACTCGGACATAAAGATGACCCAAGTTTATGCAAAAATCGTAAATGAAGACCTCGAAAAAGCAATGAATATTTTCAACGATTAAACAAAAAAAGCAGCCCGATTGGGCTGCTTTTTTTGTTTAAAGCAAAGTGTTAAAAACTTTAACTACGAAAAATAACGCAAAGCAAAGCAAGTAAAAACAAATTGTGTTAATTATTTTACAACATATTGTTTATTAAATAAAAGCACTTTACCTTGCAGCAGAAATGACAAAGGAAGGTTGTCATAACAATATTTTTCACTACTAAAACATCAGGTAATTA
>JANMGN010000702.1:0-19013 GCA_031374645.1 Chitinophagales bacterium
CACCAATTCCGACGATGATTTTTCCTGAGTTTTCATATTTAGAAGCATATTTTTTGTCCTTGATTTGTTGCATTGCTTCAGCAGCTGTTTTGTTAAATTTGAACTCGAAAATGTAAATATGCGTTGCCGTTTCTACCACACTATCTGCTCTACCTCTTGCACTATGCACTTCACTTTTGATATAAACGCCCAACAAACTAAATATAAAATGCAATAATCCATGATACAAACCTTCTGATTGTTTGTCATACACTTCGTAAGGTAAATCTGCTAATAAGGAGCTGATAATGGTGCGAATTTTTGTTAAATCATTTTCAATAAAAGCTTTTGTTACCTGCAACATTGTATTATTGGTACTAAAACGCTGCGGATTAGGCGCAAGTCCATCAATCATAAAACGGTACATACTTTGTCTGACTTCTTGGTTCGGGTAGTCCATCAAAAACATTCCTGTTGCTGTGTCTATTTCTTTTATTGTCAAATAACCTGTTTGAAAAAGCAAAGGAAGTATCGTCAAATTATTAATATCATAACCGTCTAAATCGCCTCTATCCAACCATGAATTTTCTACCAAAAAAATATTTTGCTTCTTCATTTGATTGAGCAAAAAAGTAGGTGTGCCTGTTGAAAACCAATAATTTTGAAAATCTTGTTGTTTCAAAAAATTTAAAATTCCAAAAGGATTGTAAAGCGTTTCTCGACCATTCCAACTAAAACCATTGTACCAAGTTTTCATCTTGTTCAAAAGCTCGGTTCGCTCCATTTTGAGCATATTTTGGATTTTTTCAATATGCGCTTCAAAATTACTTTCCAATTCGTGTTGCGTATAGCCTACGATATTCGCAAATTGCTTGTCAATACTAATATCTTGCAAATGGTTCAAATCCGAAAAAACAGATACTTTCGTAAATTTAGAAACACCTGTAATGAAAGTCAAGCGCAAATGTTCCTCGCTCGCCTTCAAAACAGAATAAAACTGTTTCATAATCTTCTGATTTTCAATTGCTTTGGTATAAATCCCGCTTTCTTCAAACTCTAAAAATTCAATAATTGGCTTATCATATTCATCAACCAAAAGTACAACACGACCATGTTTCTCAGTAATCTTTTCGAGCAACTCTTGAAAACGATTTTTGATACCATTTTTCAATAATTCAACCTCGAATTGAATAGCGTGATCAGCTATGATATTTAAAATAGACTCTTCCAAAATCTTATTGTCCATTTTATCAAACGAAAAATGAACAACAGGATGTGTTTTTGACCAATCCCATTTATCATAGATCCAAAGATCCACAAATAAATCTTTTTTACCTTGAAATAACGATTTCAAAGTATTCAAAAATAAGGACTTCCCAAATCTGCGTGGTCGTGATAAAAAGTAACTACCCCTTACTTGTGCTATTTCATAGACAAATTCTGTTTTATCCACATAAATGAAGTTGTCTTCTCTTAAACCTTGAAATGTCTGTATGCCTATTGGTAATTTTCTCATTTTTTTATAAATACTTTATTAACATGCAAAAGTACAACTTTTTGAGATAAAAAGAGTATTTTTTGTAAGCAGATTAAAGGTACAAAATTTCGTTTTATCTAAATCAATTAATTTAAACTAGATAAAAGAAGAAAAAAATACTATTATTTTTAAACACAAAAATTAAAAAGCCGTACCGTTACGTAACGATAGGAACTCAAATATTAAAAATCCGCAAAGGACAAAACACACTACTTTTTCGCAACTCATTAAGAAGTGAAATAAAATAAAAGTGCTATCTTTGCAAGAATAAGATTTGATTATGGAATTAGTATTATCAAAAAGTTTGTTTTGAGATGTCGATTACGATACAATTGACTGGAATAAACATACCTCTATGTCGTAGAGCGTGTTATTACCCGAGGTGATTTGGAAGAATTTAAAGCAATCAAAAATTATTATGGAAAGCCTAAAAGTAAAGAAAACCAAAGTATCTAAATTTATAAATACATTAGTACAACTATGACACAAGACCCATTTCATGCCTACGCCGCATCAAAGTTTTTTACCAATGAAAATGGCAATACCCTTTTAGCAAAGTTTCAAGACATTGAGAAACATTTGAAGCCTTACTATTTTGATACAGTGGTTGGTTATCTGAGAGCATCAGGCTATTTTCAGATGAAAGACATGATTAGCCAAATGGGACAAACTCGAATTTTGGTTGGCTTGGAATTAGAGGCTTTGGTAGCGATGTACTACAATAAAGGTAAAGAAATTCATTTTGTAGCAGATGATTTGCGTGATGTATTTGCACAAGAATTAGAATTAGATATTCAAAATGCAAAATACAAAAGGGAAGTTGAAGAAGGTATTAAGCAGTTTGTGCAAGATGTAATCAGTGGAAAAGTGCAAATTCGTATTCATAAAGAAAAATCTGTTCACGCCAAAATCTATATTTTTAGGCAAGAAGAAGCGCATAGCGATTATGGGCGAGTAATTACAGGGTCGAGTAATTTTTCAGACAATGGATTGGTTCGTAATTTTGAGTTTAATGTAGAATTAAAAGATAGAACTGACGTAGAATTTTCTTTGGCGGTTTTTGAAAAACTTTGGAAAGATGGTATTGAGGTAAAACCTGATTTTGCAGAAGTAATCAAAGAAAAAACGTATTTGAGAGATAATTTTACGCCTTATGAGATTTATTATAAATTTTTAATAGAATACTTCGGCGAAAGTATTGAGTTTGATGCGTCGCTGTTAGATGATATTCCAACTCACGCGGGCATCAAAAAATTGAGTTATCAGATTGATGCGGTGAAAGATGGTTTTGATAAATTGAAACAATACAATGGTTTTTTCCTTTCCGATGTCGTCGGTTTGGGTAAAACGATTGTTGGTGCTATGATTGCTCGACGCTTTATTTTTGCCAATGGTGTAAAGTCAAGGGTATTGATTATTGCGCCGCCCGCCTTGAAAAAGAATTGGATGGAAACGGTAGAAAAATTTGGTGTAGAAGACCGTTGCGAATTTATCACAAATGGTAGTTTACACAAGGTTACAAAACCTGAAAAGTACGATTTGATTATCGTGGACGAAGCCCATAAGTTTCGTTCTGATACGACTGAAAGTTTCAATCTTTTGCAACAGCTTTGCAAAACGCCTTGTAAAAATAAAGGTTTGCTCAATACAGAAGAAAATCCTCGTAAAAAAGTATTGTTGATTTCGGCAACGCCACTCAACAATAAGCCCGAAGATATTCGCAACATGATTTATCTTTTTCAAGATGCCAAAAACTGCACGATTGACGGTATTCCCAATTTACAACATTATTTTGCAGGGCATATTGAACGGTACAAAAAGATAAAAGCCATTAAAGAAATGGATAAAGTCCGTGATGAAATTAAGTCTATTTATGACGAAATCCGCAAGGACATTATTCAACCGCTGACGGTGCGCCGTACTCGTACCGATATTTGGGAAAATGAAATATATAAAACTGATGCCAAAAATCAAGGCATTGAGTTTCCGCAGATGCGTGCGCCTCACTCGTTGTATTATAGTTTAGGAACGAACTTAGATACACTTTATGACGAAACCATTCGTATCATTGCTAATTCAGATGTCAAAGATATTTTGTATGCGGAGTTGGTGCGTTTGGCGACCAAAGAATACAAGCCTAATGCCTCTACGCTAAAAGACGATGCCGTAGAACTTTTGGCGAAAGCCGATAAAAAAGACCGTTTGTATGGTTCTTTTGAAACGATTTTGAACCAATACAGCAATGATATTGAATTGAAAAAAGCGATTGTGCAGTTGATTTTGCAAAGCGAAGGCAAAGCGTTGAGTTATGTGCGCTATCAAGCGATTATGTATTTGAGTGACGAAGCCAAAGGCAGCAAATTTTCAAAAGCAAGATTGGTATCAGAACAATTGGCAAAAATCATGCGCACGTTGTTGATTAAACGTTTGGATAGTAGTTTTACAGCATTGCGTTCTTCGCTCAAAAATTTCCTTCGTGCCAACTCTGCCATGATTAAAATGTTTGAAAATGGTAAAATATTTATCGTGCCTGACCTCAAAGGAAAGGTAACAGATTTTATAATGGACGGCGAAGACGATGCGCTCGAAACGTTGGTCTTGAAACTCATGGAAACCAAAGACAATGTGTTGATGTGTAGTCCTGATGATTTCCATGAGCAATATTTGACTTTGTTACAAAGAGATCAAAAACTCCTTGAATTATTGGTGGAAAAATGGGATGCAGTAGCAGAAGACCCTAAATTAGAAGAATTTTTGCGAAAACTGCCTATCGAAATGCTTAAAAAAGGTAGAAATCCCGAAGAAAAATTGGTCGTTTTTACCGAAAGTTCTGTTACTGCCAATTATTTGCACGAGCAAATACAAAAGCGGACAGACATCAAAAGTATTGCCGTCAGTAGTGCCAATCGAGAAGAAGTTATGGGCGACATCAATACAAATTTTGATGCCAATTTAGATAAAACTAAACAAAAAAATGATTATTCGATAGTCGTAACGACTGATGTTTTAGCAGAAGGTGTGAACCTACACCGTTCCAATAGTGTTGTCAATTACGATACACCTTGGAACTCTACTCGCTTGATGCAACGCATTGGGCGTGTGAACCGTATTGGTAGTGTGGCGGATAGTATTCATGTCTATAATTTTTATCCAACGGCAAAAGTAGATAATGATATAGACCTCAAAAAAAGAGCGTTTATGAAACTGCAAGCCTTTCATACCGCTTTGGGCGAAGACAATCAGATATATTCTACGCTCGAAGAGTTTGAAACCTATGGTTTGTATCGTGAAATAAAAGAAGAAGCTGACGAGCGTTTAAAACTTTTGTTGCAATTGAGAGAGTTCCAAATTCAAAACCCTGACGAGTTTCGCCGTTTGAAAAACTTGCCCAAACGAGCGCGTTGTGGTCGTGTGAAGGCAGAGCATAAACTCAGCACTATTACTTATGTCAAGTCGGGCAGAAGAGATAATTTCTTTTATATCAATGCCGAAGGAAAAGTCGAAACGGTTTCTTTTTTGGAAGCCGTGGCAATATATAAAGCCAATATACATGAAAAAGCAGTGCCTTTGCACGAGCTGCACCACGAACACATCGAAAAAGCACTTGAAAGTTTTGAGCAAGACGAGGTGCGCCTCAATGTAGAAAAAGCCGTTGGAAATATCACGATGAGTGGTACAGAAAAATCAGCAAATAAATACGTAAAAGGCTTTGTGAATGCGTCGTACATCAATCAAACAGAGCGTGACGATTTGAATTGGGCAATCACTACCATCACACACGGCGTATATGCCAAAATGCCCCGTGACATCAATAAACTTAAAAAAGAAGCTGCCGACAGTAAATATGCACTTTCCAAATCCGTAGAACTTTTGTTGCGTATTATCCGTAATTATAAAAAAAGCGCAATACTCGAAGAAGACGATGCGCCCGCTGCATCTAAAAAAGCAACTATTACTGCACCCGAAATTATTATTTCAGAGAGTTTTGTTGCTTAATTTTCTTAATTCTTTCATTATTTTAATTTTACTTATTTATATGACTAACAATATTTTTTCTAATGCCTACCAACCTGATGCGTGGAAGCAAACGCTCAGAGATGCGTTTGGCACACAGCGTTTTACGGCATACGGCACATTTATTCCTTTTGATACCGACCACACACGGATTGAAAAGGCAGGTATGATTGGCGAAATCTTGTTAGATACGGATAATGGGTCAGAAGCCAAAATTTTGGTATTTGAGTTTTTGCTCAAACCCAATATGACTAAACTCGACATTAATCGTGTGGCATTGGCGAATATCATTGACAAAATAAGAGATGACGCAGGCGCAACAGGTGCGTTGGCAGTATTTATTGATGAAAATAACCAAAAATGGCGTTTGACTTTGGTCGCAGAGCAAGAAACCTTTGGCGAAGATACCATTGCGACCATGCCCAAACGATACACTTATCTCTTGGGTGTCGGAGAAAATACACGTACTGTGACTACTCGTTTTGAAGCCTTACAAAATGCTATGTTTTTGGACATCAAAACCTTGTTAGATGCTTTTGCGGTGGAGCAATTATCAAAGACGTTTTTTGATGAATATACCAAAAATTATCAAATCTTTTGCAATGCGGTGGCGGCACATCCTGCCGTAGAACAAGTGTTTCAAAACAATGCAAAATACCAACGAGATTTCACAAAACGTTTGCTTGGGCGTATCGTTTTTCTTTATTTTTTGCAAAAAAAAGGTTGGTTGGGCGCAAAGCAAGGTGGAGTAGGAAACGCCGCTTTTGTAAAAACACTTTTTGAACAATGCACCGACAAAAATCGCTTTTATAGTCAAGTGCTTTGCCCTTTGTTTTTTGATACACTCAACAACGAAAATCGCAACAACGAAGCCTTTACGATGCCAAATGGCGAAGTCGTACAAGTGCCGTTTTTGAATGGCGGGCTTTTTGAAGAAGACACAGCGCAGTCCGCTTTGTTGGATTTTGACCAAAGCCTTTTTCAAAACCTTTTTACTATTTTTGACCAATATAATTTTACGATTGACGAGAGTAGTCCGCTTGACCACGAGATAGGGATTGACCCCGAAATGCTCGGACATATCTTTGAAAATCAACTCGAAGACAATAAAGACAAAGGCGCATATTATACGCCAAAACAAATCGTGCATTATATGTGTCAAGAAAGTTTGATACAATACTTGCAAACAAACTTGCGTAGCAACAAGTCCCTCCTTCAGGAGGGATTTAGGGAGGAAGAGGAAACCATTAGCGAGTTTGTCCGTTTCAAAACAGTGGAAAGTGTAGAAAAGTTGGGCGACTACAAGGCAAAAATCAAGACTTTGCTACGCAATGTAAAAATCTGCGACCCTGCCATTGGCTCGGGTGCTTTTCCGATGGGACTTTTGCACGAAGTCTTTCATTGTTTGGTAGCGATAGAACCAAATCCGAACGCCTACGAACTCAAAAAACACATCATCAGAAATTCTATCTATGGTGTGGATATTGAAAAAGGTGCGGTGGATATTGCTCGACTTCGCTTTTGGTTATCGTTGGTCGTAGATGCCAAAAAACCTGAGCCGCTGCCTAACTTGGATTACAAAATCATGCAAGGCAATAGTTTATTGGAATGTTATGAAAATATTGATTTGAGTAAAATTCAAGAACAAAAACCTTATACTGTTCGAGTAGTAAATGGTGCAATGGAGTTGTTTAGTGGTAAATTGGCTAATCCTCAATTGGAATTTGTGATAACAGAAGAGCCGCAAAATAATTTTCAAAAAACATTAGATGCTTATTACAGCGCAAAATCTAAAAGTGAAAAAGAAAGATTGCACAATGAAATTGATAATTATGTACTCGAATTTATCAATCATCAATTGGGAAATCATAGAACAGAATTAAATGATAAAATTAAAAAAGCAGAAAAGGATTTAGAAAATGACCTTAAAAATGTAAAAACAGAAGAAGCAAGAATAAAACTTAAAACGACAAGCAAAAAAGCGCAAAAAATTGATGATTTATATAAGGCTTTTGCTTCTATGAATACACAACTTTTGCGCCTTAGTGAATTAGAACATAGCAACGAGCGCCCTTTTTTCCTTTGGCAACTTTATTTTAGAGAAGTATTTGAGAAAGGAGGTTTTGATATTGTGATTGGTAATCCGCCATATATTAGAGCAGACAATGAGGCTTTTGCAAAAGATAGGGCTTTGATTACAAATAGCGGTTATTACAAAACACTCTATGAAAAATGGGATATTATGGTCCCTTTTTACGAGCGTGGTCTGAGAATTTTGAATAAAAATGGCGTACATTCTTTTATTGTTTCCAATTCTATCACGACATCTAAGTTTGCATATCATTTGCAAGATTGGATTATGGAAAATTATCATGTGCGTAGCATTGATTATTTTGAAAACAATGCCAAGATTTTTAATGCAGGTGTAGTGCCTGTTATTACTTTTATTACGCCTAAAACAAAACAAATACAAGAAACTTTAAAAATTTATAGAAAAACATCTTTTGAAGATGTGGAAACAAAAATAATCGCCTATGATGACCCAAAAGACGTCAGAGCGCAAGTATTCAAAAAAGAATTTTCTAATGAATTTACAATTGATTGTAGCACTGTAATATTAGGAGATATTTGTTATTTAAGCAAAGGAATGGTAATACATTCAGACGAAGAAACAGACAAAGGCGCATTTGGAAAAGATGATTTGATTTCAGAGGTAGCCACCGAAATACATAGCAAACGCTATGTGGAAGGAAAAGACATCAAAGCCTACAAAGTAGAAAAAGTACGTTATTTTGAATGGAATACTGACCGTGTGCCAAGTGGATTAAGCAGACCAACTTTTGAAAGACTTTATACGGACGAAAAAATATTACGTGGTAATGTGACAAAAGGAACAATAGATAACAGTAATATTGTTTGTAATCACAGTATTACTGTCATGAAACGCTTTATAGATTTGCGAGGCGTAGAGGAGCGCAGCATTACGGGGTCGTTGTCCAAAAACAATCTGAGTGATTTAGATAAATCATTTAGTGCGCCAATCAAAAAACGGAAATTGCTGCAACGCCGCAAAGAATTAGAAGATCAATCTGAAAATTTTGATTTACGTTATTTGTTGGGTGTTATCAATTCAAATTTTGCGATGGCATATTTGAATAATTATAGAAAACATCGTTTAAAAAATTATTTTTATCCCGATGATTTTAGAAATTACCCAATACCTTACATCAGCCTTGAAGCGCAACAGCCCTTTATCAACATAGTCAATTACTTACTCTTTTTGAATGACCCGAGCAAGCCGAGCGTTAATGCCTACACGAGCAATGCGATAGTAGCAACGAGTTTTGAGGCGATGCTCAATATGATGGTGTATGAGTTGTATTTTGAAGCCGAGATGAAAGCAAAAGCGATAGATGTATTGCAGTTTGCGACCTTGCCTGCGCTTACAGAAAGCCAAACAGCAGCCGAACAAGCCGCTATCATCGCTGCCGAATATACGGCACTCGAAAGCCAAGCAAACCCAATACGCAACCGCATCATATTGGCAAATATAGTGAGTGCGGACGTGATTGGGCGCATCAATCAAGATACACAGTGAATTTGAAAACAAAGATTTATGTCAAAAATAAAAACAATTGAACTCAAAAACTTTAAGTTTTTTGCAGACAGCACCGAGCCGATAGAAGGCTACAATGAATTAACTGATTTCAAGTTAATCAATGGCGAAAATTTAGATTTAGAAGATTTGAAAGCTAAAATAGGAATGGAGATTTAGATTTTTTGAAGTGTAGATTTACAACAGCAAATACGCTATTGCTACAATATGAAAATATCACGTAATCTGTTTAAAACCGTTTAAAACGGAATAAAACGGTTTTAGACATCAAAAATTGTCAAAAACACAAACCATATTATTCATTGTTTTGATTTTATTTAACATAATATATATTATTGGGAAAAATAAATTAATGAATAATATAATAATTTCAAAAAAGAATTTTTCAAAATTACTAATTTTTTATCAAAATCTTTATCTTTGCACCAAAACAAACATACATGCGTTACGAGGAAATTGACCAACTTATAGAGCAAGCACAGCCTATCAAAATTTTGCGTACCCGTACCGCACCTTTGATTATTAGCTTTTTGTATGCGGAGTTCAAGCAGCGCAACCGCATCACGATTCCGAGCTACGAACTCACAAGCCGCCTTTCTGAATACCTCGAACAACTCAAATACGACACGATTTTAACAGACGAAAAAGGTGATTCGCTAACGATTGCTCGAAAATACATTGACCAATGGTGCAGCGAAGAAAACCGTTATCTCACTCGCTATCCTAACGAAACGGGCGAACCGATGCACGAACTTACACCTGCGATTGAGCGTGTTTTTCAATGGTTGGAAAGTTTGCAAAAACGTGAATTTGTAGGCACAGAGTCGCGTTTCAAAGATATTTTTCGTCGTTTGCAAGAGTTGATTGACAATACTTCGGACGACCCAAAACGAAAAATCGCAGAACTCGAAGCCAAACGCCAAGAGCTAAAAGAGCAAATCGCTCATATCAAAAAAACAGGTAAAACAGACACTTACAACGATACGCAAGTAAAAGAACGCTTTTTTGAAATCAGCAAAACAGCACGTGAATTAACATCTGATTTCAAGGAAGTGGAGCAAAATTTCAAGGACATTACCTTGAATATCTATAAAAAACAAACCCAACGTGACCTCCACAAAGGCGACATTTTGGGCTATGCCCTTGATGCTACGGAGGAACTCAAAGCAAGCGATCAAGGCAAAAGTTTTTATGCTTTTTGGCAATTCCTTATTTCAGGCGACAAGCAAGACGAATTGATGTTGATGATTGAATACGTGTATCAATTGTTACGATTGCGAGAGATTGATGCGGCAGATAATTTTTTGAAAAAAATCAAGATTTACCTGCACACTTCGGGGCAAAAAGTCATCAATTCTAACCACCTTTTGGCGGATAAACTCAGCCGTATTTTGGTAGAAAAAGAAATGACTGACCGCCGCCGTTCCCAAGAATTGATGTTGGACATCAAAAACCTGGCAGTACAAAAAATCGGACAATTTGCAGGACAAAAAGACTTTATGCACATCGAAGGTGGTACTGATATTTCCATGGATATGGACCGACCTTGGGGCGAAGCTCCGCAAGTTGCGAACTTTACCAATCAGCCGCAAGGCATCGGTAGCACCAACCTCGAAAACGCTAATTTCGGCAAATTGTTTGACCAATTTGAACTCAATAAACAAGAAGTAGAACGAACGATTACGAAGTTTTTAGGCGATAAATCGCAAATTACGTTGCGAGAACTCACTCATTTACAACCCATTACGAAAGGTTTAGAAGAAATCATTACTTATTTTTCTATCGCTGCTCAATCGTCCAAACATCAAGTCGATAGTCACAACAATGACCTTATAGAATGGGTCGGCGAAGATCAAATTAGTAGAAATGTAACGTTGCCGAAAGTGCTTTTTGTACGAAGTACGAAGTAGTTATGTACGAAGTGCATTATGCAAAGTGCTATATTATATATGGCTTTGTTTTTAAAAATTAAAATACTAATAATCAAATATTTATACATTATTTTATAAAAATATACGATACGTATTACTTAGTATTTCGTACATAACACTTTGTACCTCGTACTTCGTACATAGCTACCTCGTACTTTAAAAAATATGCAAATACCAAAATACGCACCACTACTCATCAAGCTCCTACAAAGCATCGTTTATGACGACGACAAGGCAGTTTGGAATGATATTTTAGCGTTTCAACAACAGATTAGAGCGCATTTTGCCATTATGGGCATGGAATTAATCTTGAACGAGCAAGAAGGTTTTGCCTATTTGTCGCAGCCCGATAGCATTGACGGCGAAGCGGTGGAAGTGCCACGTTTGGTTCGTCGAATGCCAATTTCTTACGAAGTCACGTTGTTATGCGTCGTTTTGCGAGAAGCATTAGAGGAATTTGATGTTAAAAATACGGATGCACGGAAATTATTCATGACCAATAAAGACATGAAAGACCGCATTGAGCTGTTTTTCAGAGAGCGCACCGACAAAGTAAAACTCCTCGAACGCTTGGATAGTTATATCAATACGACCGTTTCGCTTGGTTTTTTGAAAGAAATTGAAGTTCGCAGCCACGATACGCAAACCAAAACCTACGAAGTTCGACGTGTTTTAAAATCCAAAATCAACAACGAGAAATTAGAAGAAATCCGTACCAAAATGCAATCGTAGGGGCAAACCCTTGCGGTTGCCCAACACGTAGAGTTTTTTTATAAAAATCTATGATTTTTTATAAAAAAACGTATTTTTGTAGAAAAAACTACTCATTTTGTGAAAAAATTAAAGTAATTCTAGAAATTCAATTATCAGATAAAATGGCAAAAGATAAAAAAGAAATAAAATCCACTTGGACAACAGGCTCACTCAAAATTGCCTTCGGGTTAAAAGAAATTTTAGAAAACTATCCTTTGTTAGATAAATGGATAGCTGTTGAAATCGATGAAATAAGCGTTGCAGAACGAGAACGCTTAGAAGTCTTGCGCCTTCGATTGCTCAAAAATTTTCGTTCTTGGAATGAAGAAACGCTTAAAATGAAGTTTATTTCGCCTATTTTAGAGCTAATTGACTATGATTTTGAGGATTTTCAAACCCTTTTTGATACCGAAATAAAAGGTACGGTAGATGGTATTGATTTAAAAGTAATTACAGATTTTACCGTAGCCCGAGCCATTGATGATGTTATTCAAACGCCCTATTTTTATTTTCACGAATACAAAAGAAAGAAAAACAATACGGACGACCCTATTGCACAAGTTCTCATTCCGAGCTTGATTGCAACGGAACTCAACCACGACAATCAACCCATTTATGGTTGCCATGTCATTGGCGAAATGTGGTATTTTATGCTTGTCAATGGGCGTGAATATGCTGTTGCAAAAGGAATTGACGCAACGGATAAAAAAGGATTAGAACGTATTTTTTTGATTTTGAAAAAAGTACGAACTATTATTGAAAATTTTAGTAAAAAATAAACTTATGATACAAGAAGGCTTTCGCCTCAGCTACGTTGAAATTTACAATTGGGGAACATTCGATGGGCAGATTTGGAAATTGCAGCCGAATGGCAAAAATTCCCTTTTGACAGGAGCGAATGGTTCGGGAAAAACGACTTTGGTCGATGCGATGCTGACCTTGTTGGTGCCGCCCAATAAACGACATTATAACCAATCATCAGGCGCAGAAAGTAAGCGAGAACGGGACGAAAATAGTTATGTTTTGGGTGCTTACGGAACGCTGCAAAGTGATAGCGGTTTGGCAGCAAAAACCAAATATTTACGTACAAAAGATGATTTTTCGATATTATTAGGCGTTTTTTTCAATGCTGAAACAAAGGAATATTTGACACTTTCGCAAGCGCGTTGGTTTGGCGACAATGATTTGAAGCGTTCTTACATGGTTTCGACCACCGCTTTGACGATTGAGGAGCATTTTTTGCCTTTTGATACAGGTGGCGTTTGGCGACAGCGTTTGAAGAAAAAAATTGGCGCAGAAGAGTTTGATAGCTTTTCAAAATATGCTCAACGTTTTTCAAAAACCTTTGGTTTTAAGTCAGAAAAAGCCTTGGTTTTGTTTGCTCAAACGGTTGGAATTAAAGTTTTGGGAAATCTCAATGAGTTTATCCGAACCAATATGTTGGAAGAAAATGATGCGGAAACAGAGTTTTCACAATTGCGTGAATTGTACGACAATCTTTTGACCGCACATAAAGCGATTGAAAAAGCACGGGAGCAATCCGCTTTGTTAGCTCCAATTTTGGAAAATAGTGTTTCGTATCAAAAAGCCAATACTGATTTGATAGAAACAACTGATTTACAAGAAGTTATCGCTTCATTTTTTGCACAACAAAAAGTAAATTTATATACGATTGCAAGTCAAGAATTAGAAAATGATGTCTTGCGAAAAACCAATCAAATCGAAGATACTCGCCGTGTGATTGGCGAATTTGGTTTGCAGCGTGACGAATTGACTGTTTCAATTAGCGGAAACAAGGCGTATGAACAATTGCAGCAACTCGAACGGAGCATTTTACAAGCCGAAGAAGACCGTGTAAAACGTCAAAATCGAGCCAATGCTTATAATAAATTGGCGGAAAATTTGACTTGGAAAAATGACCCTTCTGAAAAACAATTTTATCAAGGTTTGGAAGATGCCAAAAAAGGAATTTCACAGATTGAAACTGATGTAGAATTGTTGGAAAACAAAGAATTTGTTATAAAAACGGATTTGGAAAAAACGCAAAACGTGCTTTCTGAACAAAAAATGCAGTTGCTTTCTTTGCAACAACGTAAAAATCGTGTGCCGATTGAGCAAGTTCAAATTCGAGAAGGCATTGTCAAAAAACTAGGTCTTTTAGAACAAAATTTGCCTTTTGCAGCCGAGTTACTAAAAGTGACGGACGAAGCATGGGAGCAAAATATTGAACGCCTGTTGCGCCCTTTGGCTTTGACGCTTTTGGTCAAAGAAGACAACCTCGAAGCTGTCAATCAATATCTGAATAGAAATGATTTGAAGGGTAAAATCGTTGTTCAAAAAATAGAGAAAAACCCTACAATTACAAGCGAAAAGTTAGAAAAACAAAGCATTTTACAAAAAATAGAAGTCAAAAAAGGAACAGATTTTACCGTTGGTTTGGAGGCTTTTTTACGTCAAAATTATAATTTTAGATGTACGGAAGGCGTTGCTGAAATGCAGCGTTTTGACAATGCTTTGACGGAAAAAGGCTTGATAAAAGCTGAAAATCGCTACGAAAAAGACGATAGTACAAGCGTTTCGAGCAAAGAACAATACATTTTAGGTTGGGATAATCGTGAAAGCATATTGTTAGCACAGCGCAATGTGAAGGCAACGGAGGAGCAAACCCAAGAACTCAGTCGCCAAATTCGGACGAGCAAAACAGAGCGCAGTAGCTTACAAAACCGGCGTGATACGCTGACACGCTTGTTGAATTTTGAAAATTTTGTAGAAATTGATTGGAAAACAGCGCAAAAAACAACGGTTTCGCTCAAAGAACAGCGTGAAAATCTAAGCAAAAGTTCCAATCAATTGCAAACTTTACAAAAACAATTAGCTGATGTAAAACAAACGATTGACGACAAAGAGCGTGAAAGAGAGCGTTTTTTGAATGAAAAAAGCCGCTTGGAAACACGTCTTGAAAATTACATTGAGCAAAGCCGTTTGGCACAAGATTTTTTAGCGCAAGCGCAAAAGAACACCTTAGATTGGTCAAAATATCAAGCAAAAATAGAACCGCTTTTTGAAGGAACGCCACCGAATATTAGCAATATTTCGAGTTTGGAAACGAAAGTGAGCAAAAATATTGCGACCACCAAAGAGCGAAATCAAAAAGAAGTTGCCACTTTTGAACGTCGCTTAACGCTTGATATGCAGCGTTTTATCACGCCAAATGCTGAAATTTTAGCAAAATATCCGAATTGGTCAGCTGATGTGTTGGACTTGAAAGCGGACGTAACGTATTTACCTGAGTTCGAGAGTTTCCACAAAAAACTGAGCGAAGAAGATTTGCCACGTCATCAACGTCGTTTCAAAGAATGGCTCAATGAACGTTTGATTTTCGACATCGCCAACTTCAAAACGTCGCTCGAAAACAAGGAAAGTATCATCGTGGAAAGCATCGAAGAAATCAACGCTTCGTTGCGTGACATTAATTTTAATGCTAGTCCGCAGACTTATATTGAGTTGGATTTACACAAGTCACGCGATGTTTCCATTCGAGATTTTCGTCAAATGTTGCGTGATGCGATGCCCGACCCTGCCAAGCTCATCAGAGATGAAGACAGCGAACTCGAAGGCAGTTTTTTACGCATCAAAACCATTATTGAGGAACTTTCTAACAACGAAAATTGGCGTAAAAAAGTGACTGATGTAAGAAATTGGCTCGAATTTGCAGCGATTGAACGTTATCGCAGCGACAACCAGCAACGTCAATATTACGTGGACTCGCAGTCACTTTCAGGTGGCGAAAAAGCGAAATTGGCATACACGATTTTAGCCTCAGCGATTGCCTATCAGTTCGGTATTCGCAACGAAGACACTCGCAAAAAATCGTTCCGTTTCGCTGTTGTTGATGAAGCATTTAGTAAGGTTGATCCCGAAAATGCGCTTTATGCCATGGAGTTGTTCAAGCAATTGAACCTGCAACTAATGGTCGTCACGCCTTTGGATAAAATCAATTTGGCAGAGCCTTATATTCATTCTATTCACTACGTCGAAAACCGTGAAAAGAAAAATTCGGTCGTTTATGATATGCCGATGAAGGTGTATTATGAGAAGAAAGAGGAGAATAGTTTGGGGTAATTTTTTTTGATTTTTGAAAAAAAAGCGTTTTAGATTTTGATCTAAAACGCTTTTTTACTTTTCATAAATCACTATTCCGTGTTTCATAATTTCCTCAATAAAAGGGTCACTACTCTGAAAATATTGTGTTGGATAAGTCTTTGTTTCGATTTCGAGATATGGTTTTTTAATATTTATTTTTGAAAAAAACTTTCTATCTTCAAACCCAAAACCTGAAAAACAATCCGCTACTAATGCCACATCAATATCCGAGTGTTCATTTGGTGTACCTTTCGCATACGAACCAAATAAAATAACTTTGTCCAACAATATACCGTTTGCCAAAATTTCTTGACTAAACAAGTTCACTTTTGCTATGACAGCATCTCTTGTAAGCATATTTTTATTAAATTTACTTTTTCTAATAATTCGCTTGTATATTCTTGATTACAACGCCTTTGAACCTCTGAAAGATAGTCAGGATAACGACCTTCTAATTGAAAATCGTTAAATTCTTCCAAAAATAGTAAATTTTCTTCGCTTAACTCCACTGACCCTGCATCTAACAAACGAACTAAATTATGTGTTCTTGGAGGAAAATTATCGCTATTGTGTTTAACCCAATGCGCTTTGCAATATTTTTCTAATACCAAATGAGCAAAAAACAAACATTGCAAATACTTGGCAGTATCAAAAAGGCTTTTCACAGCCTCCCAATCGTCTTCGGCAGTATTTACCCAATAAGTTATATGTTGCTCCTTCGTCATCATAACGCAAAAGTAATATTTTTGTTTGATTTATAGAAATTTGAACGTATTTTTGCAAAAAAATAATTTATGCTCCAAAGGTTACTCAAACTTTATAACAAACAACATCAATCAGGAAAAACACCACTCGAAGATTTTACGACGGAGGCGTTAGTTGGGCTTTTAGAAACGGATAAAAAACTATTACAAGTTTTTTGTAAAGATTTTTTAAAATTAAAGTCAGAGCATTTTAGCATTTCTTCGCAAAGAAAATATCCATTAAAAGATGAACATGATTGTATTATAGATATTGTTATTGAAGGAGAAAATGAGATTTGTTTTATTGAAAATAAAGTAAATTCATCAGAAGGTTACAAACAAATTTCTCGTTATTGCATGATACTTGATGAGTACAAACAAAACAATCAGGAATTTGACACAAAAATGGTCTATTGTACCCAATTTTCAGAACCAAAAGAAGAAAATAGTCATGGCTTTATAGAAATAAAATGGTACGAAATTGCTCACTTTTTAAAGAAACACCTCAACAAATATCCAACTATTAAACTTTTCATTGATTTTCTAAAATCTAAAAACATGGATCAAGATTTAACAATAACAGCAATAGACCTCATTACGATACAAAATTATACTCGTGCGACCGAACTTATGAAAGGGCATTTAGAGAGCGCAAATCCTTTTTTTGAAAAAACAATTAGTAAGAAAAAATTAAAGAAAAGGCTAGAAATAGAATGTAATCGTTATAGTCATCTCATGGAAAATGACGGTATAGTTATATTATACTATATTTCATTTGAAGGTAAAATGCACGTTGATATTTGGCTTCCAAATACTCATCCAAAATCAGTACTTTTTAAAGACTGTGCAAAAAAGTACCTTCCTACGCCAGAAAATAATGGGTTAGGATTGTGGGAAGATGAAAATAGCTCATGTATTTGTGTTTCAAAACCACTTAGTGCTTTTTTAGACGACGAACAAGGCGATATAAAAATCCTTGAATGGTTTGAATATGCTTTTAATGAAATAAAAAAGTTTATTGATTTTTCAAAAGCAGAAATTGATTGGAATATTTAAAAAAAAGCTGTATCTTTGTTTTAAAATTTAATTCATAATACAATGACTGTTTTAGAAAGAAAAAATCATTTACATCAATTAGTTGTAGAAACAAACAATGATGTCATTTTAGAAAAAGTTGAACTTTTTTTTGAACAATTACTAAGTGATATTAGTGTTGATTGGAGTGACACGATTAGTGATAAAGAAAAACAAGCAATTGAAGCAGGAATAACAGACCTTGAAGAAGGGAGAACTGTTAATCACGAAGATGTGAAAATGCAGGCTTTAAAACTACTTAATCGCTGATGATGAATACGATTAAATGGACGATTTCGGCAGAAAACGCTTATCTTAACATTTTAGAAATGCTACGCAATTATTGGAATGACGACGTTGCTTACAATTTCTACGAAGCAACAGAACGTTTGATTGATGGCTTACGAAATTTTAAAAACCTTTGCCCTCAATCTCCGAAATTATATAATTTCCGTCGCTGCGTAATCAATAAACATACATCATTTACCTATCGGACAACAGATAATGAAGTAGAAATTGTAGCTTTTTATTTCAATAAAATCAATTGGTAATTATGCTTACCACCAAAGAAATCCGAGACAAAGCGGAACGAAGTTATAAAGATTTTCTCCTCAGCGTATTGCGACGTGAGGTGTTTTTTCCATTCCACATCAAAGGAAACAAGGGAAACGCCAACTTGCCACTGCAAGAATTATTTCCTGCACTCAAACACTTGATTGACCACTCAAAGGAAAAAATAGGCTACGGTTTTACCTTGACTTACAAAGAAGTCAATACCCGACATTCAGGAATTATGACGATGCCTGATGCCATTTTTTTTGAAAATCCTAAGGATTTTTTGCAATTTATTGAAAAAGAAAATGATTTTTTAGCTTTCCGAAAAGCCATTGATTATACCAAACGACACGCACCTACCCTACTCGTTTGGCTCGAAGAAAATGTACTGAAAGTTCAAAAAAATGCTGCGATTTGGGACAATATTTTGACCATTGTCTTGTATTTTCAGCAAAATAACCTACCCAATTGCTATTGGCGACAATTGCCAATTGCCGTTGATTTGGCAGAAATGGAAGCGCACCAAGCTCTGATTGGCGAATTGCTAAACGTGGTGTTGCCGCCTTCGGCAATCGTTCAACAGGAGAAACAATTTGAACCTCGTTTTGGTTTGCGCTATGATGAGCCGATGATTTGTTTTCGTATCGCAGGGGCAACCCTTGCGGTTG
>JANMGN010000486.1:0-1917 GCA_031374645.1 Chitinophagales bacterium
TTTGAAATCAACTCTGTGGTGTTCATACACTCAAACTTTGCCAAAAGATGGTTTTTTTGATTGTTGATAGTATGGACTGAGGTTTGTGTGAGTGCCGCAATTTCCTTTGCTGCCAATCCTCTTGCCAAATAGCGTGCAATATCTTTTTCCTTAAGCGAAAGCGTAGGCGGTGGCGCATCACTACTTTTTTTCTTATATTCGGTGTTCAGATAAGCCAATTGTATCAGTTGCCAAAGTTCTTCTAAACCTTTGGTTTTGTTCAAAATACCAATCACGCCATATTCATACAAAAAATCGAATACGACATCGCCCTGCAAACTGCTATACACAATCACTTTGGTTTTCAGGTTCATATTTTGTATTTGTTCAAAAAGTTCCAAGCCCAGTTCTTCATCTGTGATGACATCAGACACCAAAATATCTACTTCTTGTGATTTCAAAATACGTATTACTTCTGCTTTTTTGGTAGCGACACCTACTATTTCTACACCTTCTTTTTTAGAAAAAAAATTACTTAGTCCTTCTAAGACAATGATGTGGTCATCAAACAATGCTAATTTCATAATATTTAGTTTTGCGCAAAAGTACGACAGATAAAAACGTTGTGCAATAGTTATTTCTAACTATACGCAACATTACAATTTTGGTCGAAAAAATAAAAAATACCTCCCCAAACACCTATTTTTCTTATTTTAAAAATATTTTTACACTATAAAATACTGATAATCAATTGTTTATCTTGTCAATAGCTATTTATAACTATTGCACAATTTTTTTCTTTATATTATCTTTGCAGTAGCAAAAAACCAAATGAATAGGCGTAGTTCGGAAGTCCTCCAAATTTTTCCTTCCCTTTTGGGGAAGGTTAGGATGGGGCTGGGAGGATTTAGGAGGGGCAAGAGTAGGTATTTTTTTTATTTTAAAAAAAATATTTTAAATATATTTCATATTTTAGATAAATATATTATTTTTATATCAAAAAAACAACATTTTATAAAATAAATAAACATTTGTGACAGGAAAAACAAAATAACGTTTATTTACGAATTTGTATTTTTTGCCCTAAAAACAACCTAAAAACAACCTTTTTTCAAAAAATCATATTGTTAAACACTTAATTTTTTTACAATGAAAATTTTTTTTAGATCAATAACACGAGATGTAGCATTTCTATTTTTGATGATGCTTTTTCTGCCAGAAGCCACCCAAGCGCAATTTACTTGGACGGGTCGTGCTGCCGCACCAAACACTAGCTCATGGCGTGCAGTGACTTATGGCAATAACTTATTTGTCGCAGTTGGTGCTACTGGAACAGGTAATCGGGTCATGACCAGCCCCGATGGGATCACTTGGACAGCTCGTACTTCAACGGCGGATAATCTTTGGAGTTCCGTAACTTATGGCAATGGCGTATTTGTGGCAGTTTCGTCAGATGCCGCAGGAGGTAGTCAGGTCATGACCAGCCCTGACGGTATTGCTTGGACTGCTCGCACGGCGGCGGCGGCAAACGCATGGCGTTCTGTAATTTATGCCAATAATTTATTTGTTGCCGTTTCATCTGATGGCACTAATCGCGTTATGACCAGCCCTAACGGTATTACTTGGACAAGCCGTGCCGCAATAGCAGATAGCTGGCAGTCTGTCACTTATGGTAATAATTTATTTGTCGCAGTCGCAGTTCCTAATGGCTCATCTACTGATGGGGTCATGACCAGCCCGACGGTATTACTTGGACAAGTCGTACCGCAGCGACAGACAGCGATTGGCGTGGCGTAACTTACGGCAATGGTTTATTTGTCGCAGTTGGTAGTGCTACTGGTGGTGGCAATGGAGTTATGACCAGCCCCGATGGCATTACTTGGACGGCTCGCACCGCAGCATTAGCAACTTGGTGGTCTTCTGTAACATATGGTAATG
>JANMGN010000724.1:0-8153 GCA_031374645.1 Chitinophagales bacterium
CCCCCAAAGCGGACAATTTACCCCTGGATTGGAAAATAAATGTGTTCTCCTTATACTCAAAAAATGTGACAAATATTTTGAGATACAAAAAAGAGTATGTATATTTGTATGTACAATTAATATACTAAAAAAAGACCATACCTTAATAAAATCAAAACCTAACCGTCTGTAAATGAAAAACCTTAATGAAATTGCAGGAATAGTAACGAAAAAAAAAGTTCGTAAGATTGAAATTTTTGACGACCACTCTTTAAAAAATAAAGCATCAAAATTCAATGAATTTTATGAAGGTTTGCTCGCTGGTAAATTCAAAACTGACCGTGATGCTTCGACTTATTTGTATGACTGTGCCCCGACCGATGACAAGTACCGTCAGCTCAAATCTCGTTTCCGTAAGCGTTTGCTCAATACGCTTTTCTTTTTAGATGTTAATGTACCTTCTACTTCCAATTATGACCGAGCTTATTTTACGTGTAGCAAAGAATGGACACTGGTAAAAATCTTGGAGCTAAATGAAGCGCATTTTACTGCTGCCGACCAAGCGCAACAAATTCTGACTACTGCTCTGAAATTCAAATTTGCAGACGTAGTTGTGAATTGTGCAAGTCTTTTACGCAAATTTGCCGCTGATAATGGCATGGAAAAAGAATACGAAGAATATGACCAACACGTGAAACAATATGCACATATTCTTGATGCAGAAATTCGTTCTGAGGAATTGTATCAGCGAGTGTATATGAATTACTACAAATCGCAGGAAGAACTCAACGAATTGGCAGAAAAAATAGATACTTATTGCGATGCTTTGGTAGGGCTTTCGGAAGTCTATGATTCGCCTGTGGTAGTTTATAATATGTACTTGGTTTGGATATATCGCTACGAAATGATGCACGATTGGGCGGCTATGGTAGAGGTTTGCGAGCGTGCAGAAAAATATGTAGAGGAAAACCCTGTTTACTATCAAGATGGCAAAATCGCTACTTTTCAGTTGAAAAAAATGTCTGCTTATTTGCACTTGCGTGACTACAAAAATGGTCGTGCAAATGCAGAACGTTGTTTACAAACGTTTGCAGAAGGTAGCGAAATTTGGTTCTCTTTCATGGAATATTACGTGCTTTTGGCACTACACACAGATAATTTTATTAATGCTTTTGCGATACATTCTCGTGCAACAAGTCACCCGAAATTCAAGAAATTAGACCTTGTTTCGAGAGATAAATGGTATATTTACGAAATCTACCTCAACTTTTTGGGCGAAGCAAACGGTGCTGCAACAGCAGTCACACAAGCCAACAAGCGCAAAACATTCAAGGTAAGTAAGTTTTTGGCAGACCCTGTAATGTATCCGAAAGAGCAGCGTATATTGACCTCGCACGCTGTGATTGCTCAAGCTCTTTTTCATTTGCGTCGCAAAAATATACAAGGAACTATTGAGTGTTTGGAACGCTTAAAAGTATTTGCAAATCGTCAGCTCAATCAAGAGGAATATTATAGAACGGTACAATTTATACGACTGGTGCAGCAACTCCCAAAAGCAGACTTTAAAGTGAGTGCAATGACAAATACGGAAAAATATGTTGCAAGATTGACCGAAACACCTCTTTTCTATAGAGGTCTTCTGCATGAATTAGAAATTATTCCTTACGAAAAACTTTGGGATATTTTTGTACAACAATCTCAAATTCAGTAAATTATATATCATTTTTATTTTATATAAATATTGATGGCTAAAATAAAAATAATTTTTATACGCCTACATAAACATCTCTTTGAAATTTATTTTTCAAAGAGATGTTTGTATTTTTATAAATTAATGTAATTTCGTACGATTTTTAAAAGCCAAAAAATAAATGAACCGTATAACAGATTTATTTCAGCATAAAAAAGCAAATATTCTTAATATTTATTTTACCGCAGGTTATCCACAATTAGCTGATACAGAGCGCATTATAGTAAATTTGGCAAATACTGGCGCAGATATTATCGAGATAGGAATGCCTTATAGCGACCCTTTGGCTGACGGGCCCGTGATACAACAAAGTAGCGAAATTGCCTTAGCGAATGGTATGAATTTGAGCCTGCTTTTCGAGCAAATTACAAAGGCAAGAGCGCAAACACAAGTGCCTTTGGTACTTATGGGTTATGTGAATCAAGTGATGCAATATGGTGTAGAGCGTTTCCTTTCCGAAGCAGCTGCTTCGGGCGTAGATGCGATGATTTTGCCCGATTTGCCACTCGAAATTTATGAGCGAGAAATAAAGCATTTGTTTGAAAAACACAATCTAAAAATGTGTTTTCTCATCACACCTCAAACGCCTGAGGAACGTATGCGGAAAATAGAAACGTTGAGCGATGGTTTTATTTATATCGTTTCGAGTGCCGCTACAACTGGCGGACAAAGTGGCTTTGGCGCAGCACAACTCGCTTATTTTCAACAAATTAAGAATATGAATTTTACTAAACCGACTTTGATTGGTTTTGGAATTTCTTCGTACGAAAGCTATACAACCGCTTGCAAATACGCCAATGGCGCAATTATAGGAAGTGCTTTTATAAAAATGTTGGGTAAAAGTCAGGATTTAGAAAATGACATTCAAAATTTCATAGAAAAAATAAAAGTAGGATAAATGAGTGTTTAGAAATAAACCTAATTCTGGGATGTTTTTATAAAAAAGAATACTTTGCAATTATACAATCAAATACAAGAAGCCGTTGCTTTTATCAGACAACATACTGATTTTCAGCCACATACAGGCATTATACTGGGAACTGGCTTGGGGAATTTTGCTCAAAAAATAGATAAAATTTGCGAAATAGACTACAAAGATATTCCGCATTTTCCAGTTTCTACGGTCGAAAGCCATCAAGGAAAATTGATTTTAGGTTATGTCGAAAATCAACCTGTGGTTTGTATGGCTGGGCGTTTTCATTATTACGAGGGCTACTCGATGCAACAAGTTACTTTTCCTATTAGAGTGTTAAAATTTTTGGGCATTACGCAGCTTTGGATTACAAACGTTTCGGGCGGTACAAATCTCAATTATGAAGCGGGCGATTTGGTTTTTGTAAAAGACCATATCAATATGCAGCCCGATAATCCATTAAGAGGGCAAAATGACGAACGTCTTGGCAGAAGGTTTCCAGATATGCTAAAAACGTATGATAAAACACTGAATATCAGAGCATTAGAAATTTGCGATAAGCATAATTTCAGAGCGCATGAAGGTGTTTATTTGGCTTTGCAAGGACCAAATCTGGAAACTCCCGCCGAGTACAATTACATTCATCGGATTGGTGCGGATTTGGTCGGAATGTCCACCGTTCCAGAAGTTTTGGTCGCAAAACACAGTGATTTGAAGGTATTTGTAGTATCGATAGTTTCTAATAAATGTTTTCCGATTGAGGAAATTACAGAAACAACTTTGGAAGAAGTTATTGCAGTAGCGTCGGTTGCAGCAGAGAAAATGGAAACGGTAATTGTAGAATTACTAAAGGATTTAGAAGTATATTCAACCAGTGTTTAAATCTAAAAAATGGAAAATATTATGGAAAATATTTACGAAAAAATGTCGCAATGGGGCGAAGATAAAAAAGAATACGATACGAATTTTTGGACAAATGTATATCCGAAAATGGATAAAGAAAGCAAGTTGATTTGGTGGCGAAAAGACGTTTTTAATGCCATGAATAAATATGGGGCAAACGAAATTCCAAGCGATTGGATTTTAGAAAGAACTACAAAAGAGCCTGACTTTCAAGCACTTATGCAAGAAATTATTATAAAATTGTCATAAAATAAAAATTATAAAATATATCAAATGAATATCAACGAACTGATAAAAAGCCGTCGCTCGATTGCGCCGTCGCTTTACAACGGGCAAGCAATTGCTAAAGAAACGATTGAACAATTATTGGAAAATGCCAATTTTGCACCTACGCACAAACTTTCTCAACCTTGGCGTTTTAAAATTTTTCACAGCGAAACGGCACGTGAAAAATTAAGCAATTATATGATGGATTTTTTTGAAAAAAATACCATTGCTGAAAATTTTTCAGATATAAAAATGAAAAAAGCAGGCGAAAATCCTTTAAAAGCCGCTTGTGTAATTGCACTTTGTGTAAAACCAGACCCGACTTTGCCTGAGTGGGAAGAAGTGGCTGCATTGGGCTGTGCCGTAGAAAATATCTGGCTCACTTGTGCTGCAACTGGTATTGGCTGTTACTGGGGAACTCCCAAAGCTGCCATAGAAGCTGGTTCATTTTTAGGTTTGGAAGAAGACGAAAAATGCTTCGGATTGCTTTATTTGGGTTATTCGGATTTGCCTACGCCAGCAGAAAAAAATCGAAAACCAATCGCAGAAAAAATAACTTGGATGTAAAATGTTTTACTCAAAAAACTACTTTTTTAGACGCTACACCTTAGAGGACGTTCCTCTTTTGGTAGCTTTGTATGAAAATTGGAATTGGGAAAACGTAGATGTTATTTTTGTTGAAAATCTATTAAAAAACACTATTTTTCAGCAATATGAAGTGTATGATGTTGGTCTTTACGCTGTTTTTTCAAAAGAAAATGAACGGTATGTGGGACATTGTGGCGTGAAATTTCAAAAAGAAGAATGGCATCTTTCTTTTCGATTTTTGAAACCTTTTTGGAAAAATGATGCGCCCGTAGAAGTCATACAGGCTTGTACGGCGCATGATTTCAAGCGTTTGAGAATGAACGAAATCGTAATAGATTTGGATTATAAAAGCAAAGGAGCTGCCAAAATTTTGAAAAAAGCGGACTTCAAACATCGTATCTTTTTTAGTGAGAACGAAGAGCGTTACTCTATTTTTCTAAAATAACGTAAGTAGTTAGGCTAAAATAACCGAAATTTTAAAAAGGAAAGGCGCTGTAAAAATAACAACATAACTTCCTTATAGTCAGTTACTTATGTTATTTTTACAACGCCAAAAAATTATCAATTATTTCTATACGCCTACGTGCAATGAGTAAAAAACAAAAAAAGAAAGCTGGGCTTCCGCCAGGAACAGTCGTTTTTACAGGCGAAAAAAAGACTGAAAATATAGATTTGACACTCGTTAGGTTTAATCCAATTACAGTATTGGAAAAGCATTTTAAAAATCAGTTTCCGTCAGGATTTGAAAAACCTACGGAGGAGAATGTATGTTGGTACGACGTCAAAGGTCTTGATAATATAGATATTATAGAGGCTTTTGGGCATAATTTTAATATACATCGCCTTGTTTTGGAAGACATCGTGAACATCAGGCAACATCCTAAATTCGATGAGTATGAGGACGGTATTTTTATATCTATGAATGCTTTTGTGTATAAAAAAATTGAAATGTCTTTTCAATCCGAGCAAATTTCTTTTTATTTAGGTGAAGATTTTCTGCTTAGTTTTCAAGAAGATAGCGAAGATATTTTTCAAGATATTCGGCAGCAAATTCAGATAGGAAAAGAAAAAATACGGCTCAAAAAAAGTGATTATTTAGCGTATGTTTTGGTGGATTATATCGTGGATAGTTATTTTGAAATCCTCGATACGATAGAGGAGCAAATAGAAATTTTGGAAATAGAAGTGATAAATAATCCTACGCCAAGGGTAAAATCGAGTTTGTATCACTTGAAAAGAGAGCTGAATGGCTTTAAAAGAAATATAGTTTCGTTGCGAGAAGCGGTGCTGCGGTGGCTGCGTGCAGATTATGGTTTTATAGAAAAAAGTACAGATATTTTTCTCCGTGATTTGCTCGATCACATCAATCATACAATAGAGCGAAGCGAAAATTATCGAGAAATGCTTTCAGAATTACAAAGTTTGTATATCTCAGGTATAGGCGCAAAAACAAATGGTGTTATCAATGTTTTGACCATTATTTCGTCTATTTTCATCCCTTTGACCTTCATTGCAGGTGTATATGGTATGAATTTTAAATATATGCCCGAATTGGAATACCCGAACAGCTACCCTATTTTGATGTGTTTTATGGGCGTAATTGCGCTGGGAATGTTGGGCTTTTTTAGGTATAGGAAATGGATTTGATGTTGAAAAAAGAATTTTGGATTTACCAAAGTAAGTAGGTTGTAAGCACTATAAAATACACCGTTACCAGCTCTCGGCTCAATAATAGTGTTATAAAAAAATGCTATCGACAAAAAATTCATCAAAAAAAAGTACCTTTGTTCCTCAAATTAAATAAAAAATGGCTGATAAAACATTACATAAAATAATTAACGGCGATAGCCGACAAATGAGCGAAATCAAAGATGAAAGCGTTCATTTAATTGTTACTTCCCCGCCTTATTGGCAACTCAAAGACTACGGAACAGAAAATCAAATTGGCTTTCACGATGATTATGAAACATATATCAATCATTTAAACTTGACGTGGCAAGAATGTTTTAGGGTGCTGCACGAAGGTTGTCGTCTGTGTATAAATATTGGAGACCAATTTGCACGTTCAACCTATTACGGACGTTACAAAATTATACCAATCCATAGCGAAATTATTAAATTTTGCGAAATGATAGGCTTCGATTTTATGGGTTCAATCATTTGGCAAAAAGCAACTACGATGAACACCACAGGCGGTGCAAGTATAATGGGTAGTTTTCCACATCCAAGAAACGGCATTGTAAAATTAGATTTTGAATATATTTTATTGTTTAAAAAACAAGGAAATGCGCCCAAACCAACAATTGAACAAAAGGCGAATTCTGTTATGACAAACGAGGAGTGGAACACTTATTTTAATGGTCATTGGTATTTTTCGGGTGCAAGACAGGACAAGCATTTGGCAATGTTTCCAGAAGAATTACCCAAACGCTTGATTAAAATGTTTTCATTTCCGAGTGAAACAGTGCTAGACCCTTTTATGGGTAGTGGTACAACTGGATATGTAGCAAAGATATTAGATAGAAGTTCAATTGGTTATGAAATAAACCCCGAATTTATTTCTATTATTAAAGAAAGAATAGGAAAAAATGATGCCTTTGCAATTTCAGAAATAGAAATTATAAAGCAAAAAGAACTGAATACTGATTTTCAAAGTAAAATAGATAATTTACCCTATAAGTTTGTAGATACTCACAAATTAGACAAAAAAATTGATATTAAAAAAATACAATATGGTTCTAAATTGGACGCTGATAGTACGGGTAAAAGAGAGGATTTTTTTTCTGTAAAAGAAATAATTAGCCCCGAATTGATAAGACTAAATAACGACTTGATTGTTCGATTAATTGGTATTAAACAAAACACAGAAATCAATGGTAAAGCCAAAGAATATTTGATTGCTAAACTTCGAGGTAAAAAAGTATTCCTGAAGTATGACGAAATAAAACATGACCAAGAAAATAATTTAATGGCATATTTATATTTAGAGAATAAAACATTTATCAACGCCCATTTACTTAAAGAAAATTTGGTGTTAGTAGATAACTCTTTTGATTTTAAATATAAAACTAAATTTAACGCAATAAATAATGGCTAAGAAAAAAGCAATGGCAAAGCACTCAATGGAGTTTGGCAAAAAAGAAAAAGTTCTAAATTATACCTGTCAAACTTATCAACTTTCAAGACCAAATAAGGTAGGTGCTGTGATGTCCCTTATACGTGAATGTCAGCCCAAAACTATTGAGGATTGGGAAAAGTGGTATTTTGAAAATGCTAAAACAGACGGCAAGAACTCATTCAAAATTACGAGTGAAAGCTTAGAAGAATTAGGCGAAAGGTTATACGAAAAAATTACGGAAGTCGTTATACCCGAATGGCAAGAAGCCTTTAATAATTTGACTAAAAAGGACTGTTACGACTATATTTATAATTTGACTATAAATAGAACATTTGATGGGTTTATCCGAGAGAAATCTGTTGTAAATGATGGACTTGTAAAAATATTTCCAGAAGTTAGGTTTGAAGAAAGTCCTCCAGAACTTGACCACGCAGGCGACATTGACTACTTAGGCTATGTTACTGAAAATACAGTATTTGGCATACAAATAAAACCAGTAACTGCAAAATCTAACTTTGGTAATTACTCTGTTTCTGAAAGAATGAAAGCCAGCTTCAATGCCTTCACAGATGATTTTGGCGGAAAAGTCTTCCTCGTTTTTAGCCTTGATGGTGAAATAGGGAATAAAGAAGTAA
>JANMGN010000489.1:0-7967 GCA_031374645.1 Chitinophagales bacterium
CCTACTATCTGAAAAGCGGATATAATGCGCTATAAAAGTTATCAATGCAGCTATTTTTTGCTTGGGAAACCCTTTTTTATAAAGTCTTTTTGCTAAATCTATTTTTAATGAAACCAGTTTGAGGTCATCTAATTTTTTCTTTTTTAGAGCTATAAGTACCGTTTCGACAACTGTTGCAAATGGATTATCTGATATTTGTAAGATTTTTATATCTTGGTCTAAAACTTTGTATATTGGGTACTCATAGCGTATTTTAGTATCAAAATAGGCTTCTTCGTACACACTTGGCTTAAAACTCTTGGTTTCATCTGAAAAAATTGCGATTGAACTAATAGGTTTATCGTATTTCTCTTTCAGACGAACAAAATAAATATACATTCGTTTCGCAAAGTTAGGGTCATAGTAACCTTGTACTTCGATATGTACCAAAATCCAGTGTTCTTTTCCGTTTTTAGTATATATTTTTACCAACTTATCTACCAAACGTAACTTGTCATCAGTTTTTGAATAAATTTGCTCCAACTCTTTGTCTAAAAAGGTAATTTCTCTGGCAAAATCAATATGAGGAAAAAGATTGGGTAGGAAAAACGCTACAAAATCTTCAAACATATCTTCTATTATCCCTTTCCAAAGTTGATCGTTAGTTTTGTGCATAAATGTTTTGTTTATGCAAAGATAAATGATTATTTTATTTTTACCAAAAGTATTTTTTAGTACAAAAAAAACCAACTTGCAAAACGTATAATTTTGCAAATTGGCTTTTTTATAAAAAATTTAAAAATTGGAACAAAATTAGTATCAATTTTTCATTTTTTATTATTCATTACTTACTGATTGTCAATCGATTAGATACTTTTCCTTTTTCGTTTCCAAGGTAATAAATATAAATACCTTCTGGAAATGAGCTACCGTTAAATTCGATTTCGTTCCAGCCAGCTACTACTTGTATTTTTTCTTTGCGGATAATTTTACCTGCGGTATCGGTAACTAAAAAGTCAAAATTATCAGCTTCTTTTGCCGAAAAAACGATTTTTGCATCGCCCGTTGTTGGATTAGGGAAAGCGTTTATTTTATCTACATTCAGATATTGGTCCTCATTTCCTACTACAAAACACGTTTTGGATGCATTATCTTCCAATTTAATAGTATAATTACCAGGCGCAAGCTGCGCATCAGGGAAACTGATGTCATAAGTGGTTGTTCCGAAAATCGTCTGTAAATAGGCTTTCATTTTGATTTTCATCTCGTAATTGCCTGGTGTATTGGTGTTATTTGCAGTACCATAAATCACTACACAATTTTGTGATTTAGGCAAAAAAGTATATTTTTTATTGCCACAATCCCAATTAAAACCTTTTGGTAAACCTGTAATAGTTGCTGCATCTTTTCTATCCAAAACCAAAGAATCTATCTTGATTTTGATACCAAGCTGCGTGACCAAGATACTATCAGGAACTACGCCTGTGAAAACAAATTTGTAAGGCTTCCCGATACAAGCACTTTTGTCAATACCACCTTGCGGATAAGTAACGGGGTCGTAAGGGCGAGGAAATACACCGAATAAAGAATCTTTGTACAAAGGATTCGGAACACAAGAGTTCAATTGAGCGTTTGCATCAAGTGCAAGTAAAAATAATGCGAAGGAAAATAGTAATAATTTTCTCATTTTGGTAAAAATTTATTTATTTAGAAATAATTAAAAACACTTATTGGAGGCTATTACTTCCATAACAACCGTTGTGTATAATATAGAATTGAATGTAATTTATGTAATTTTTTTTACTTCATTTTGGTTCGTTTTACCAAATATTGCTGCAAAATTGGCTTAAAACCTTTGTGAATATCGGCTTCTACAAAATCTATTTTATATTGCAGACACTTGTTTTTTAGTTCTTCTTTATGTGCTTTTACTTGCGTAACGTAATGTTCTTTGACTTGTTGCGGCTGCAACATCAGTTTTTCGCCAGTTTCTATATCTATAAAAAGATGTGGACGATTGTCGTACTCAAATTCGATTTCTTTTGCCTCATCTACCACATGAAAGAGGACAACTTCGTGCTTATTGTGCTTTAAATGTTGCAAAGCTGCAAAAAGTTTTTCATTTTTTTCTTTATCGTCAAACATATCGCTAAAAATCATCACAAGCGAGCGTTTGTGCATACTATCAGCGATTTGGTGCAAAGCATCTACCGTATTCGCAACCTTATTTTTGTGCTGCGTTTTATAAATTTGGTCCAAATACATCAACATCAAACGGTAATGTGCTGTACTTGATTTGCAAAGGGTATGTGTTTTTACACTATCATCAAAAATGCTCAAACCAAACGCATCACGCTGCTTTCGCAACATATTCATAAGGCAAGCGGCGGCTTGTGCCGAAAAACGCAGCTTATTGGTCTGGTTAAAATCAGTCGGCGATACTTCTGGAAAACACATCGAACTCGAATCATCTATCACAATTTGACAACGCAAATTGGTTTCTTCTTCAAATTTTTTCGTAAAAAGTTTGTCTGTTCTGCCATATACTTTCCAGTCAATATTCCTTGTACTTTCGCCTTGATTATACAAACGATGTTCGGCAAATTCGACCGAAAAACCATGAAAAGGCGATTTATGTAACCCTATTATAAAGCCTTCCACTACCTGATTTGCAAGGAGTTCGAGGTTTCCAATATTTCTTATTTCTGCGTTATCTAAATAATTCATAGAACGGTGGTTTATACTATTTAACTACTCCTTAGAAAAACGTAAATATAAGCATCTTGTTGCAAAATTAAAAAGCGATTTGACAAAAACTGCCAAATCGCTCTTTATATTGTAAATACCTCGTTAAGATTTATGTAAAAAAAACCTAATAATTGGCAAATTGTTCACTGTTCACTGTTAGTTATTCACTATTTTATCTCGTTACCATCACTAATTTTCCAATATTATTTACCACCAAACGCTCAATTTTTTTAATTCCATACTGTTTCAATTCTGCAATTTGCACCCAATCTGTATCTTTTTTAGGTCTAAATTGGTACAAACCACTGCCTTTTCCCATCAAATAAGTACCGTCTGGCATAAGGGCAAAATCTTCGCTATGATTTAAAGTTGGGATAATTATCTCCGAATTTAGCGTTTCAGGATTTATTTTCTTCAGCAACCAATCGTCTTCATTTGCTTTTTCCACATAACTTATCTGGTTTCCGTTTGCCAAAAAACACCTGCCTGGCTCGTACGAAAAACGAGTAGTATTTTCAGAAGGCAATTTGGTCATTTGCATATAATTACTTGGTTTTCCGACCATAAACATCAAGATACTTTCGGGCGAACACCAGTGATAATAACCTACACTCTGATAATATTTCAGCACTTCTTTGCCTTTTCCGTTTCTCGAAATAGGATAACGCCAAAGCCTTTGTGTCTTTGCGGTATCTGCATCTACACGTACCACCGAGAAGTCATTGCTATTTGGAATCCGTTTGGCGGAATACTCACTTTCGGGCGTATTTGTTACAGGTTCAAAGGTCAAAGTGCTTAGATTTAAGGCATAAATGTCCGTTTGTGTAGTGTCCCAAGGCATCTGAACGGTCACATAAAGCTCCTCATCGTTCATAAAATAAGGCTGATTGTTGTAGCCATTTGGGTTAAATTGATTGAGCCATTTTGCGTTATTGAGGCTGTACGTATTTTCTCCTTGCGAGATGTCGAAGAGAAAAAGGTTGTAGGCTGGCAATTTTTGAGCCATACTAAGACTGCTAAGTGATAGTATAAAAAGAAGTAATATGTTTCGCATAAGTAATGTTTTGTAAATGGAACAAGTACAAAGTTGTTACTTTTTTTTGTAAAAAAACAATTTTTTGGTATAAATTATAAAAATGATATTTGTTTTTATGGTACTTTTGTACATTATAATTTATTAAGATAAAAGTAAAAAATTAGCTCTTGTACGTCGGGAACCCTATTCACGACAAAACTATTGAAAAACTTAGCTGTTTTAGATAAGATACTCAGGTTTTACAAAACAAAAAGCTATCGGTTAAGTTTTTATAAATAAAAAAAGTATGGAAGCAAAATATCATGACAAAACTGTATGTTACGATTCATACACTTATATAAAAATCTACCTTTTTGACTTAGTAATAAAACTATAAAACCTTTAAACATGAAAAATAAAATAACTATCTTATTTATTTTCAGCACTTTATCGCTTTTTGCTCAAAAATTTAAACAATTAAACGTAGCGGCTGAAAGTGCGACAAAAACACTCAAACACGCTTTTGCTGGCGGTTTAAATGCACCTCAATTGGGTACTGCAGATTTTAATCAAGACGGCAAAAAAGACCTTTTTATCTTTGACCGTATCGGAAATGTGCCGCTTACTTTTCTGAATGGCGGTACTTCTGGAAAAATAGATTACACGTTTGCGCCAGAGTTTTCTAAAAATTTTCCCAAACTAAGAGAATGGGTCGTTTTGCGAGATTTTAATGCAGACGGAGCGATGGATATTTTTTCTTACTCTGACGAATCCGCAGATGGCATTGCTGTTTGGAGAGGTTTTTATGAGCAAAAAACATTGAAATTCAAGCGGATTTATTTCAAGGGATTACCCTTTAATATCCTGCCTTTTTACAACAACGGAAAACCTACCAATCTTTATGTAAGCGGACAAGATTATCCTGAAATAAACGACATTGATGGCGATGGTGACCTTGACGTTTTGACCTTCGAGAACGGTGGTGGAACAGTAGATTTTTATAAAAATATTGCGCTCGAAGAAGGCTTTGGAAAAGACACTTTGCTCTTTATTTTACAAGATAATTGTTGGGGGAAATTTTATGAAAGTGGCTTGACTAAAAAATTAGATTTGAGTGCAAGTGCCTCAAAATGTGCGAGTTATGCTGCGCCTCCTGCCGATAGAGGTGGACTTCACGCTGGTTCTACACTCCTCGCTTTTGATAAAGACAACGACGGCGATATGGAGCTTTTGTTGGGCGATATTTCTTTTAAAAATATAAATATGGCAATCAATGGTGGAACAAAAAACGCCAGTTGGATAAACGCACAAGACAATGATTTTCCTGACATAAATGCCCCTGTGAACATCAATATTTTTCCCGCATCTTTTATGTTTGATGCGAATAATGATGCTAAAAAAGATTATTTAGCAGCACCGAATAGTCAGAATAGTTCAGATGACATAAACGCTTGTTGGTACTACGAAAATATCGGAACAGCCGCAATTCCGAAGTTTGAATTTCGACAAAAAAACTTCCTGACAGACGAAATGTTTGATTTTGGAAGCTATGCAGTTCCGACTTTTGCTGATGTAGATGCGGACGGTTTGACGGACATCGTAGTAGGTGTCGGTTTTTCTTACAAACCTCTAAATGATTCCGAAGGTTATTTAGTTTTATTAAAAAACATCGGCACAAAAACAGCTCCTAAATTTAAAATAATTGATGATAATTGGCTTAATTTGAAGCAATTCGCTGGAAATTCTTACCTTTTTGCGCCCACTTTCGGAGATATTGATGGCGATAATGACAAAGATTTATTTGTAGGAGATAACAATGGTGTGTTGTATTTTATAGAAAATAAAGGTGGCGAAGGCAAACCAATGAGCTTCGATGCGAATAATCTTTTGGCAAATTATGGCTTCCAGGGCATTGATGCAGGTCAAAATGCAGTACCTCAAATAAGGGATTTGAACCGTGATGGGCTGCAAGATATAGTGATAGGAGAGAGCTATGGTGTGCTGTATTATTACCAAAATTTTGGTACAAAAACAAGTCCGAAATTTGAGCCAAATAGAAAAAAGTTTCCTAATATTGATACGCTCGGAAACGTTATTTTACAAGAATATAGCAATGCAAAAGGTTATGCAGCACCATTAATTATGGATTTTAAAGGTAAATATGAACTGTTTTGTGCTGATGTACAAGGCAAAATCACGCATTACAACAAAATTGACAATAATCTGAATGGAACTTTCACGAAACTCAATGCAGACTTTGGGCAAATCAGGGAAGGTTTTTATCAAACAATTGCTATGGAAGACATCAATGCTGATGGTATTTTGGATTTGCTCGTAGGGAATCAGCGAGGAGGGTTGGCTTTTTATCAGACTAACCTAAAAATCAATGGCGATATTGTAAGCGATGAAAATGTCCAATTGAATGACGAAAAAACTAATATATTTCCTAATCCAACTTCTGGTATTGCAACAATTTCGTTTGAAAAAAATCAAAATATTGCACATAATATACAGATTATCAATGTTTTAGGTCAAAATGTTTTTTCAACGAGTAGCACAGAAAACGCTTTGCAGGTTGATACTTCCGTCTGGGGAAATGGTGTTTATTTTGTAATGATTTCGGTAGGGAAAGAGAAAAAAGTGCTGCGTTTGTTGGTCAATAAATAAAAAAATGAGATGCCTTTACAGATTATTTTTTCTGTAAAGGCATCAAACAAAAAAGCCAAGCTATTGCTTGGCTTTTTTTTATTTCTTAAAAAACTTAAAACCGTTAATTGTATTTTCTTTTTCGCAGCTCAAAAAATAAAAACCGCTTTGCAAATCATCAAGGTTAAAAGTTTGAGAAGCATCTGAAAGTTCGAGTGTTTTTACTTTTTTTCCTTGTAAATCTATGATATGGATTTCGCTTTTTTCTGTAAAATCACGCTTATTTTCGTACTGCACGCTTAGTGTATTTTTATTAGCAGCGACATGAATAGTATTCGCATCTATAAGAACACTTTTTACAGCACTTTTTTCTTCCCAATCCGTTCTATCCGTCATTTTTAATCGAAAATAATAAGTACCTTTGCTTAGGTTTTTTATTTCATGTTCATATTTTTTATCAAATGTATTATTTTGATTACTAGCATTTTGTGTAAAAATATCTTCAAAATGAATACCGTCTTTGGATTGCTGAATAGTGTATTTTGGCTCATCTTTTTCGAGTGCTACATTCCAAAAAACGAGCGCATTATTTCCATTTTTGCGCACATCAAAACGAGATAAAGTCACTGGTAAAACCTGCGCCCAAGTGTTCGCTACCGTAATTCCATCTACAATAACATCCATAGTAGGGTCATTTCTACGCAAAGATAAGCCCAATAATTGCCCAGCATCGCCTGCGGCAGTAGCACCCGCTGTAACGGGGCCCAAAGTTGGAGTAGTAGGTTCTGTTGTAGGGATTGTACTGGCAAAAACATATGCTTCGGCAGGGTCATCGGGGTTACTCAATGAGTTAAAAGTATATTTTATAACCACGAAGATTGTACTCCCATAAGGATAAATCGTAGAAGAATAATTTAGTGGCGCAACGTTCATACCATTTACCAGAGGTCCAAGTGTTGTTTTATTTACCGCAACATTAAAACCTATTCCAGCATTGTCTTTTACGTAGAAACGAACGTACTGATAATTCACACCTCCTATATTTTTACCATAAAAATGATAAAAATAATCGCCTGCCGTAGGTGCGGCATTTACTTTTATCATAGCTCCTGCATAGACTGTACCAGAAGTTTGTTGGTCAAATGGTTTATAAACATCTTCGCCATCGTTTAGTATTCGGGTGGCATTTCCTATTCCAGATTGATTGTAACCTGTAAAAGTTAATCCTGTGATTCCTGTGGTAGAAGTTGCAGGGAAATTAGTATTTGCTCCTACGGTCGGATAATTGAGCCAGCCATTAGCAGTCAAGTTTCCCGAAAACGTAAAATTTTCTACGATAGGTAAGGCTTGTGAAAAGGATTTATTTAGCGTAAAAAAAAGTAGAATAATAGATAGTATTGATTTCATGTCGTTCAATATATTTTTAAATAGTTTTGTAAACAATAGCGCAAAGGTAATAATTATTTTTAATTAGTCTAAATAAGTAGTGGTTAAAATAAATATTATACGTAATTTTTTGCTATTCCATTTTCTATACCTCAGGGGTCTTCAAGATCCGTGAGGTATAAAAAATGGAATA
>JANMGN010000490.1:0-1938 GCA_031374645.1 Chitinophagales bacterium
GCTACCCCGACCAATTAAAGTCTTGATAATCAATGTATTATCAAGGCTTTTTTTTTATTTTAAATTCTTCTCTTATTTATTTTCTCTTAAAGCAATAATTACGAACAAATATAGGTCGAAAAGTGGATATTAAACAACTCAAAATTTTTTAGACCTCGCTGAAACACTCAGTTTTCGGCAAACGGCTCAGGCTTGTTTTATAACACAGCCCGCATTGACACGTCAGATACAACTACTTGAAAATCAGTTAGATGCGCAATTGTTTGAACGGACAACCAAGTAAGTAAAACTCACAATCGCAGGTGTTTATTTTCAAAAAGAAATTAAACGCTTATTGAATAACTTATCAATCAATCAAAAATTAGCATTTTTACTTATCAATAAATGCGCCTATCTTTGTGGAAAATATTTTTACAATACGTAAATCCGAGTTAGTACAGATAAAATCCTTGATGAAGCACAAGTCATTGCGCTTGATGAAGTAAATGAGTGGTCGTCTTGGATTTATCAGGGAAACGAATATTAAAATATGACAAATTTCAAATCACTCTACGATAGCGAAAATTTTCGCAAAAAAGGCTACGAAACGATTGATCTTTTGGCTGATTATTTACAGCAAATCACTGACAATCAATCTGATACAAAAGCAATTCCTTATTGCACACCTGACGAGGCATTGGCTTTTTGGCAAGCGGATTTTGATAGTCCTACCAATCCTGATGTGTTGGATTTTTTCAAAAAACAAATTGAAAAAGTCGTACATATTCATTCGCCTCGTTATGTTGGACATCAAGTGACAGCGACTTTGCCTACGGCGGTGTTGTCGGCTGCGGTTGATGCCTTGCTCAATAATAGTGGCGCAATTCATGAAATGGGTATGGCTGTTAATTCGCAAGAGCGCATCATAACCAATTGGTTTTCAAAGCGTTTGGGTTATGGAGATGACAGTTATGGCATCATCACTTCGGGCGGAACATTGGCGAATTTGACTGCTTTGCTGACCGCAAGAGCCGTCAAAGCACCCGAAGACGTTTGGACGGAGGGCTCAAAAAGTAGGTTGGCAGTCATGGTGTCCGAACAAGCGCATTATTGTGTGGATAGAGCCGCAAAAATCATGGGTTTGGGCGATACAGGTGTGATAAAAGTGCCAACTGATACTAATTTTTGCATGAAGACAGAAGTTTTAGAGGAGCTTTTAACGAAAGCAAAAGCAGACGGTTTACACGTTTTTGCGATAGTCGGAAGTGCTTGTACGACCTCAACGGGCAGTTATGACGATTTGGGAAAAATCGCTGATTTTGCCGAAAAAAATAATATTTGGTTTCATACTGACGGTGCACACGGAGGTGTAGCGGTACTTTCTGAAAAATACCATCACTTAGTCAAAGGCATTGAGCGAGCCAATTCTGTCATTGTTGATTTTCATAAAATGCTGTTAATTCCTTCGCTCACGACAGGCGTTTTATACAAAAACCCAAAAGATAGTTACCTTACTTTTGCCCAAAAAGCGAGCTATCTTTTCGCCGAAGCGGACGAAGATTGGTACAACTCGGGCAAACGTACTTTTGAATGTACAAAGCCAACAATGGTCAGCCGTGTGTATAGTGTTTTGCGGACACATGGCGAACAAGTTTTCATAGATGTGGTCGATTATCTATATGATTTGGGTGCAGCTTTTGCTAATATGATACGTCAAAATCCAAACTTTGAACTTGCTCATGACCCAAAAACAAATATCGTTTGTTTTCGTTTTATCAATAAAAATGAAAACGATTTGATTATTTTAAATCAAAAAATACGTCAAAAACTATTGGAAAATGGTCGTTTTTACTTGGTTTCCTCCATTTTGAATGGAAATTACTATTTGCGTGTTTCACTCATGAATCCGCTTACGTCAGTGCAAGAATTAGAGGAGCTGCTAAAAGAAATTTAAAAAAT
>JANMGN010000758.1:0-7538 GCA_031374645.1 Chitinophagales bacterium
AAAATAAAAATGTATTAATAGTCTGATTAGCTACACAGAACAAAATTATTATTTTAGAATATAAAATAAAATAACTATGCATTGTTATTTTTTTTCGGAGCTAAAAAGTATTATTTTTTTAAGTAATATATCAAAAAATACTATGCAGTATTTTAAATATTGCAAAAATGAATAGTAATGTTAAAAAATATCATATATTTATTTGTAAACAAAAAAAAATATCGTAGTATTGCACCGTTAAAAATTATTCATCTATTTAAAAAAAGCAATTATGCAAAAATTATTACAAATTTTGGCGATTGTTTGCTGCTTTTCATTTGCAGCAACAGCGCAAGACCGTACCATTACAGGTATGGTATCAGACAAAGAAGGTGCCGTAGCAGGCGCTAATGTCAGAGCAAAATCAGGTACAGCTAATACTTCTACCGACGTAAACGGTAAGTTTAGCCTTCGTGTATCTAATGCTGTAACGGCACTTATTATTTCCTATATTGGTGCAGAAACACAAGAAGTTGCTATCCCAGCTTCGGGTGTAGTGGAAGTAATGCTTGCAGAAGGTGCAGGTTCTTTGGGCGAGGTAGTCGTTTCAGTTGGTAGCCGTAATACGCAGCGTACTGTTACTGATGCTCCAATTCCAGTAGATATTGTTGGCGCAAGAGATTTACGCTCTACGGGTCAAACGACATTCGACAAGGCGTTGCAGTACCGTGTTCCATCGTTTAATACTGCGAATACGCCAGTAAATGATGCAACAACTTTATTAGACCCTTACGAATTACGTAACATGGGACCAAGCCGTACTTTGATTTTGATTAATGGTAAGCGTAAAAACTTATCTTCATTACTATATGTACAGTTTTCGCCAGGTCGTGGCGAAACAGGTGTTGATTTATCAGCAATTCCACAAGAAGCTATTGAGCGTGTAGAAATCCTACGTGATGGTGCGTCTGCTCAATACGGTTCTGATGCGATTGCAGGTGTAATGAACGTAATTTTGAAAAGTAAGTACGATTACAGCTCTTTCAATATAAACGCTGGAACAACACACAAAGGCGATGGTAACAACTATGGTGTTTCATTGAATAGTGGTCACAGCTCTGCAAAAAGCTTTGTAAACTATACAATTGCCTTGAATCAAACTGGTAATGCTGTTCGTTCGGGAATTATTGACGTACCTACTGAAATTGCTACATTCGGCTTAGATGATGATGGTAAAGAAGTTCCAGCCCAAGTTAATTTAATCAAAGCCTATTTGAAAGATTACCCAACAGGTGGAAACATCAATGGTACAGCTGAAAACACTGGTGCTAAATTCTTAATCAATGGTGGTGTTAATTTCAGTGAAAAAGGTCAATTATATGCAAACGCTGCAATAGTTGTAAAGAAGGTAGTTTCTAATGCTAACTTCCGTACGCCTTACTGGAGACAAGATAGAGGATTATTGCACAGTTCTACTGATAATGGTGGTAAAAATTATTTGACAAAAGAAACATTAGCTTTTTCTTCAGATGATGTTGATTTATACAAAGGTTATATTGGTTATATGCCTACGTTTGAAGGCGATATGAAAGATTATAACGCTACAATTGGTGCTAAAAACGAATTGGGTGGTTGGAAAACAGATGTTAGTTTGACTACTGGCGGAAACTCTCAATTATATACGATTAACAATACAGTAAACCGTTCTTTGGGTAAAGGTTCTCCAACATCTTTCAAACCAGGTGGTTATTCTTTCAGTCATTTGGTTGGAAATATTGATATTTCAAGAAACTTGACGGATAAGATTAGCTTGTCATTAGGTACTGAGGCAAGAAGCGAAACTTTCAAAATTATGGCTGGCGATACAGCTTCTTTTGTGGGTCAAGGTTCTAACTCTTTCCCTGGTATTAACCCTATTAACGCTACTACAAACTCTCGTTTTAACGTAGGTGCTTATGCTAACTTGACTTGGGATGTTACAGATGCGTTTTTGGTTGATGTAGCTGCTCGTACTGAAAAATACTCTGATTTTGGTAATGCAAATGTATTTAAAATATCTTCTCGTTACAAATTAGCTGAAGATAAAGTTGTAATTCGTGGTTCATACTCTACTGGTTTCCGTGCGCCAACATTACATCAAATCTATGCACAATCTGTACAAGCATCATTTGCAGGTGGTACAATTGTTTCTTCTGGTTTGTTTAATAACAACAGTAAAGAAGCAAGATTATTGAGTATTCCTAAATTAACACCTGAAAAATCTACAAATATTGCTTTAGGTGTTGGTTTGAATTTGAATAAAAATCTAAGCATCACGTTAGATTATTACAATATTGGAGTTAAAGACCGTATCGTATATAGTTCTTCTATCTCTACTCCTGATAAAAACGAAATTGCTCCTAAAACAGAATTAGGTAAAATATTGAAAGGTAGTGCAACTGGAAAAGCTGCTGAGTTAAATTCAGTTCAGTTTTTTATCAACGGCATACAAACGGCAACATCTGGTGTAGATGTTGTTATCTCTCAACGTAATTTGATGTTGGGTTCTGGTAAATTAGCTATCAATTTAGCTGGTAATTTTGTTATTGAAAACAAAATCGTAGGCTCTCCTGCAGAACCACGTCCAATTAAAGAAGCAGGTGCAAGTATTTTGAATGAGCAAATCAAGTCTTTATTGACTGAAAGCCGTCCTCAGTACAAAGCTATCTTAGGATTTGATTATGCAGTAGGTAAATTTAATGTAAACTTAAATAACACTTTGTTTGGTTCTACGGCATTCCGTGATTTTGACAATGGTGGTGGCGCAATGGCTGATATTAAAGCAGTATTTAAGCCAAACGTAGTTACTGATTTAAGTGTAGGTTATAATTTTACAGACAAGATTTCTTTGACAGTAAATGTAAATAACTTATTGAATAGATTACCTAAATGGGATTTAGTAGCTTCATCAGTTGCAACAACAGATGCTGAAAAAACAGCTTCGGCTGCTCGTGCTGCAAAAATCTTAAATGACCCAGCTGCGAAATCACTTTTACGTGGTTTCTTAGGTTTCTCTGGTCGTTACGATATTTTAGGTTACAATGGTTCTCAATTCTCACAATTGGGTACAATGTTTAATGCTGCATTGAACGTAAAATTCTAATCTAATTTAGAAAATAAATAAAAGTACAAAGCTCTAAAATATTGGCAATCAATATTTTAGAGCTTTTTTTTGTATTTATACAAAACTTAATGTATAAATTTGTACCTTTGTTTTTATTAAATAACCTATTTTTTTAGAAAACCAAAATTTGAAAATGAAAAAATTACTAATTTCAATTATCACAATTGCTTGTTTATCAACAAGTTGGGCGCAAAATGAAGACCCTAATTTTGCTAATAAAGCGCAAGGAACTTTCGCACCGTGGAGCAATCTTTCTGGCGAAGAAAATGCTATCGTAGAGTGTTACACGCTCGTGAGCGATGCTAATATTCGAGAAAAACCAAACGCTACGGCTACGGTTGTTAGCAAATTGCCTATTGCTACAAAAGTAAAAATAGAGCAAGTTACAACTGACACGCTGACTTTAAATGGCTTTCCTGCGCCTTGGTGCAAAGTGAGTTTTTTACAGCAAGGAAAAAAAATGATCGGCTATATTTGGGGCGGAACGTTGGCTTTTTCGGCACTCGAAAGCAAAGACGATCATGCCGACGATGACCTAAATGGAATTGTTTATTTGGTTGGTATTGCTAAGTTTGACCTTAAAAATCAAAATGTAGTGTTACAAGTTCGGGTCGCTAAAAATGGAGTGGAAATAGCTAAAACAGAATTTAAAACAATAGGTGATTTGGGGCATTTTATAGATATGGAACGTTTTTATGACCAAGGACTAAAAAAAGTAAAAGACGTACTGATGATAAAATCTTACTATCCTGCTTGCGGCTATGGCTCGGGCGAAAACTTAGTATTTTTTACAGGAAAAACGCTCAATCGGGTGTTAGAAACGAGTAATATGGCTGACGGAGGTGTATTTTATTCTAAAGAAGATGTATTGCTTCCGCAAGAAAAAGGTGGAATAACAGGACATCTTTTGGTCGTAAGCGATACCGTTGAGATGAACGAAAAAGAAGTACGCAAAGATGTTTTTGAAACATTTATCAGCAAACAAGAGTATAAAATGACGCTTTACAAATGGAATGGCGAAAAATTAGTAAAATCTAAAGAAGTAAAATAAAACGCTCCTAAGAAATGATGAATGAATAATTTTGCATAGATTAAGTATTTGGGCTAAATTACTTAGCATTATTTTTTGAACGCCCATTTAAATTAAAAAAGATGTTTTTATACAATATAGCAAAACCCACTGCTAACGTTGCGCTTCGTGCTTATTTCAAAAAAATATATTTTCACAACGACCATATAATTCCACAAGATAAACCTGTCATTATTGCTTGTAATCATCCTACGGCTTTTTTAGACCCGATTATTTTAGGTGCTTTTTTGAAACATCCTATTTATTACATGGTACGTGGCGATGTTTTTGCTAAACCATTTTATCGAAAAATGCTCGAAAATTTGCGGATGATTCCTATTTTTCGGCTCAAAGATGGTTTAGCAAATGTGAAAGCAAATTTTGATATATTTGAATTTGTATCTGACTTACTTGCTGATAATCAGCACGTTGTGTATTTTGCAGAAGGCGGTTGTACACAAGAAAAACGCCTAAGACCAATTCAAAAAGGTACAGCTCGGCAAGTATTTCATGCGCTCGAAAAACATGGTCAATTGGATATTCACATTTGTCCCGTTTCTGTCAATTATGGCTTAAAAACGCAAGTGAGAGATGTAGCCAAATTTGATTTTGGACCTCCGATTCGGGTTTTAGATTATTGGGAAACCTACAAATCGAACCCAAATAAAGCGATAAAAGAGCTGACTGCCGAGATAGAAGTTCGTATGCGAAAGTTGATTGTACACATCGAAAAAGACGAAGATAGGGTAGTAGTGGAGCAAATTCAAGAGCTACAAGCCAATAATGTGAACGCTGCGACGCTGCCTATCCGAGATACAGATATTATTCCGCTGCGCTACGATCGTTTGATAGCAAATTCCATCAATGATTTTGATGAAAATACCAAAAGTGATGTCAAAATAGAAGCGCATAAGTATTTTGAAAAGCTGAAAAAATTGGGATTGACGGATTTCGGTGTGCTGCACAAAGACTTCAATTCTATTTGGACAAAACTCAATCTGGTGCTTGGGTTTTTGCCTTTTTTGATTGGGAAACTCGTTTTATATCCTTGTTGGATTTACGGGAAAAGTACCGCTGACAAAAAAGTTGGATTAGGCAAAAACGTAGAATTTTACAGTTCTGTACGCTTTGGTGTTTCTGCTGTAACGTTTTTATTTTTTTATATTACCTTGATAATCAGTGGTTTATTTATTCAAAAATGGTCTTATTGGGGCTTAGTTGCCTTTATTCCGTTTTTGTGTTATTTTAATTTAGTTTACAGAGAGTACCATCAGAAATGGAAAGAGGCACGTAGAGGTTCATTTTTGTACCCGAAACAATATACAGAACTGATGCGAGATAGAGAAGCGTTACTGAAAATGGTTTTGGCATAATTCATGTGCTAACGCTGTTAGGGTTTTGAACCCTGACAGTGTTTAGAGTAATAAATTTGAAATTAATTTAATATGAAAAATAGTAGTTTTTTATCTAAAATAATAATTTTTAAGATTATTGTATTGTCCATTTTTTTGAACGCTTGTGCGACTTCAAAAAATGCTATTGACCTAAATCCTGCAGCAACAGGTTTTAATCAAACGGGGTCTGATGCAAAAGCTATCGCTATCGCTGACGACGTGATGAAAGCGATGGGCGGACGCAAAGCATGGGATAAAACCCGTTACATTACATGGAATTTTTTTGGTTTTAGAAAACTCACTTGGGACAAAAAAATGGGCGATGTTCGCATCGAAAACAGCAAGGCTAAAACGATTACTTTGCTCAATGTGAATACCATGAAAGGCACGGTGAAAAAAGGTGACGCAATTGTCACGGATTCTACAGAATTGGCAATTTTATTGGATAAAGCTAAAAAAATATGGATTAATGATTCTTATTGGTTGGTAATGCCTTTCAAATTGAAAGATTCTGGTGTGACTTTGAAGTATTTAGGCGAAGAAAAAGACAAAGATCAGACGCTGGAAGTATTGCAATTGACTTTTGAAAAAGTAGGTGTAACGCCTGAAAATAAATACAAAGTTTATGTCAATTCTACAACGCATTTGGTCGCAAAATGGGCATTTTTTAGAAAAAATACAGACGAAAAACCTGATTTTGAAAATGTTTGGAGTGATTATTTGCCATATGGAAAAATCCTACTTTCTGGAAATCGTGGACGAACAGAAGGTAGTTTGAGCGAAATAAAGGTAGATACAAAATTACCAAAAACATTTTTTAGCCAATTTTAGTAACGTTGGAAAATAAATTGAACAACTGGCTTTTATAAAAAACTGATAATCAGTTGCTTATAAAATTCATCATTCATAATTTTACATTCATCATTACGTTAATATCCTTTTGAAATGAAAAAATTACTTCTATTTGTTACTTTAATTTCTCTTTTTGCTTGTGAAGAAGAAAAAAAAGAAGATTTGGCTGAAAATGTCAATAAAGAAGGAGCTATCGAAACAGCACTTTCGGTAGAACACCTTGATAATCAGTACGATATACTTACGACTACGCATAAAATCTGGTCTAATAATACGTTGGTAAAAACCATCGTAAAGCAAGATACATTGCCTGCTTTGGGCGAGTTCGAAACCGATGTTACAGATGACAAAGGGAACGAAAGTAGGGCAAAAGTGAAAAAAGATTACGAATTTTATATCACTGTAAAATAAAACTTAATTTGAGCACTCTACCTTTACAGGGTTCTAAATCCTATAAAGGTGGAGTGTTTGAATAAAATTATACTATTTTTTATTTTTTATAAATGCTTCAAAATCAGCAACTTGCATTGTATTTAAACACCTATTTGCAGTCAGTCCACCTTTGCGAGCAGCCATCACACCGTAGCGAATGTCTTTGATTCCTTCACGGCTATGCGCATCGGGATTAATAGAAATTAGGACGTTTTTTTCCATAGCATACGGAATCCAAGTCCAATCCAAATCCAAGCGATATGGACTTGCGTTTAACTCCAACGTAACATTGTTCGCTGCACAAGCATCAATTATTTTTTTATGGTCAATCGGATAACCTGCACGGCTGAGTAAAAGGCGACCTGTCGGATGTCCCAAAATCGTAGTGTGCGGATTTTCGATGGCTTTCAAAAGTCTTTCGGTCGCTTTGGCTTCGTCCATTTTCAAAATAGTATGCACGGAAGCGATAACTAAATCAAATTTGGAAAGCAACTCATCGGTCATATCCAAACGCCCATCGTACAAAATATCACATTCTATACTTTTGAAAATTTTGAAACTTGGATTTTTCAAATTCAAATCATCAATATGTTTCATTTGTGCCAAAAAACGCTCTGTGGTCAAGCCATTGGCATAAAAAGCAGCTTGT
>JANMGN010000811.1:0-3378 GCA_031374645.1 Chitinophagales bacterium
AAAAACAAAGTGCTACACTTGATTTTTGTATAGAACAATTGCGTACGGAACAAAAACGTTGTATTGAGTTATTTTTTTTACAAGAAAAATCATACAAAGAAGTAGTTGATTTGACAGGTTTTGATTTTAACGCTGTAAAAAGTCATGTACAAAATGGGAAAGCAAATTTGAGGAAATGTATGGAGGCGAAGTAGGAAAAGACCCCATCTAAATCTTCTCCAAAAGGAAAGACTTTAATGTGCTAAATATGAAAGGATTATAGAAGAAAAAGTAATGATTATCGTGTAATCTTTGACTAATTTTCAGAATTATCGGCTAAAAGACATAATATTTCTAAAATGCCCTTAGGCATTTTATTTTTCGGTAGCGGTAGGTTCCAACCTACCGAAAAAGGACAAAACAAGCGATTTGAGTACCGCAGGTACGATATTCGGCATGTAAATATCGTATCTACGGCACTCAAACGAGGCAACTATTGCTTTTACAAGGGATTTAAAGCCCTTGCTACCAAAATGTTTTATACTCTACGGCATACTGTCATTAAACCAATAATTCCGTTATTTTTTATTCAACTTACTTTTTCCTTTTTTTATTTTTCCAAATTGATAACCTAAACCAATATGAAACCAGTTTGGAGGAAGACTTGTTTGTATGCTCGAAGTGGAAATACTTTTCCAAGTAGTTCCTGTTTCAGTAGGCTCATAATTTTTGTCTGTAACTATTCCAAACCAAAGCGTCCGCATTGGTAAACTTACTTCGATAAAGTTTTGCTCCGAAAACCAGTATTGTATTTTAGGAATAATCAGAGAAGTCAAGCCTGTATTTATACGTGTATAGGCTGATGTAGAACCCAGAAGTGTGCATTTTGCTCGCTCCACAAAAATAGAAGTTCCCAATCCTAAACTCATCCGAAAGGAAGTTTTTTTGATATAAGAAGTCTGAAAATTATAGGTCAAATCCAACATTCCTTTGTAAAAACTACTTTTGCTTTCTATTTTCCCATTGGTATGGTTAATAATTTTTCGCAATTCATAGTTGTTATATGCTGCTTCAAAATAGGAATTGTTCTTTTTGTTATGCAACAGCGTTACTGCAACCGAAGGGAGATTTATTCGATAGGTTTTGGCTTCTTTGTCAGGGATACTGTAGCCATTTTTGCCAAAAGTAGCATCGGTAGTAGCATTTAAGCCAGTGGAAAATTTTATAGAAAAGCTATTTTGGGCAATCATATTAAAGGATAATAGAGTGCAGAACAAACACATTAGGCTTGTTTTCATATAGATACGACGGTTTTGGGAAATATTAAAATCAATGCTGCAAAGGTATAAAAAGGCTAAATGCTATTCAAAATAACAATAATATTTTATATGTTAAAAAAAAGGTTCATCCATAATTTTGTATTTAGTAACGTGTAAATAATAACTTATGTTTTCTACTTGCCTATTAAAAGCTATACTTCACTAAATTTTCAGCCCAATGCGCTGCATTGAACTTCTAATTTAGCTCGTCTATCTTCTAATATACTAACCATAAATCCACAACTTATTATTCACACGTTACTAAATTATTACAATTTTTACAACACCAGCACTCCAAATATTTCTTTTCCCAAAAGGTAAAATGCCATAATCAGGACAAACCAGCCGAATATTTTTTTTAGCAGAGTTGGTTTTATAAAGTTACTGATGTACATTCCGATAAAAATCCCACCGCCTGCAATAGCCGAAAAAACAAGTAAAAAATTCCACTCAATACAAAAATCTATGGCAACCAAATCTGTCACAAAACCCAATAAAGAGTTCGCTGTAATGATAACGAGCGACGTGCCTATTGTAAGACGAATAGGTAATTTTGCGAAACGCCCAAGCGAAGGCACTATCAAAAATCCGCCGCCTGCTCCTACCAATCCTGTAAGAAAACCTATCAGTACGCCTTGAAAAAAAATAGCTCTATAATTAAAATTTATATTTGTAATATCTTGATTTTCAATAACATCTTGCTTTCCTTTTATCATATTTATGGCAGCAAAAGTCATTATACCTGCAAAAATAAAAATGATAACGGAGTTTGTTTTTAGGATAAAATTGTCGAATTCGTACAAATCTACGGGAAGCATAGGCATCAGAAATCGACGCATCAGGAGGACAACAATCAAGGAAGGGATGGAAAAAATAGCGGCTGTTTTGAGATGAAGAGAATCTTTTCTGTAGTAATTAATTGCACCGATGAGTGCCGTAAAACCGACAATAAAAAGCGAATAAGTAGTGGCGTGTTTTGGTTCTATGCCTACTACTTTTACCAAAATAGGTAAAGTTAGAATAGAGCCGCCTGCGCCAATAAGTCCCAGCGTAATGCCAACAAATAATGCTAAAAAATAGGCTGAAAACTCCGCCATTATAAAAATTTAGTTAAGGTTAAAATACTGAAATGTGGTTGTTTTGTTTTTTAACGAATATTTTTACGAAATGTTGTATATTTTATTCCAACTACTTACATAAAACCAAAAAGGCTATCCCTTTTCGGGACAGCCTTTTTAGGAACTCTCATAGTATTGTTTCGTATGTTGAAAAAACAATATTATTGTGGAATGATGCTACCGCAACTGCCTATCCAATTACTTTTTTTCGTATTGTTAGATAGCTCATTTTTTGCAAAACGACCTCCACCAAGAACCTTAGACCCATCGACCTTATTTAGACTCTTGTCAAGCTCATCAACGCTTTTAGCTTTGTCGTTGTTCATGAAAAAGAAATTACTAATCCAACTCATGGTTACAAAAGATTTTAGTTAAAGGATTCGTTTAGCCCAAAAAAGATTGGGTAAAACGATGTGTGTATGTTTTCGAATTCTTGTTACAAAAGTAGTTCTTTTTTTTGTAACTCGCAACTACTTGATTATCAATACATCACATTTTTTTATCTATTATATGACTTTTGTTAAAAAATAAAATATTTATTAAACAGATATTAAAAATAAATAATATGTAATCATCTTTATAATAGTTTTTTACAAAATTTATAAAATACATATTCTTTTAAAATAATTCTATCTGGTGTAAAATAGTTCATATCCTTAACAATAGTTTAACATTATCTAAAAGCTATTTTTTGTAATTATTTTGCAAAAGTAAATAATCTGCAATCACAAGCGCTGCCATTGCCTCAACAATTGCTACCGCTCGTGGCACGACACATGGGTCATGCCGTCCTTTTCCGACCACTTCTATTTTTTCGCCTTGTGTGTTTATGCTTTCTTGTGCGGTAATAATTGTAGCAACTGGTTTGAATGCTACTCGAAAATAGATGTCCATTCCGTTGCTGATTCCTCCTTGAATTCCGCCCGAATGGTTAGTCTTCGTTTTTATATTTTCTTGCTCAT
>JANMGN010000819.1:0-1995 GCA_031374645.1 Chitinophagales bacterium
GAAGCCCAGCGTCTTGCAGCGCTGTCCCGCTAACATTCACGGCACCCGTTGAATTATTAATTATGGATAAAGTTCAAAAACTAGCTGAAAGTAAGACAAATGTAGTGTTTGTTTTTGGTTATACGGGTACAGGTAAAACAACTTTTTTACTTGTATTATATAAATATTTATGGGAAAAATATAAATTTGAATTTAATACAAAATCAAATCGAGAGGGTATTAACTACCTAAACAATTTGCTTGAAGATTTTGATAATACGATATTACCATCCTCAACTTCTCGTGATGTTATAGAGGAAGTGGACTGGAAGATAACATTGAATGACGGAACGAAAATTATATTTACTTTTATTGATATGTCTGGCGAAGATTTAAGTGATATTAAAACGTTTGATTTAAATAAAGAAATAGCAGCATATTTAAATAACAAAGAATTATCTCTGACTTTATTATGCCTAGTTGATTATGATAAACCAGCTCGGGATGACAAATATATTCATAATCTTTTAATATATATTGACCAACACTTAGAGTTTGATTTATCAAGATTTGGAATAATTATTACCAAATGGGATAATAATTTTGACGAAACAACAAAAAAGCCTATCTTTGCAAAAGCTGGAGATTATTTGAAATCTAAAAAATTTCAATCTGACCATTGGCTCAGAGATAAGAAAATTGGAGATAGAAAAAGAGGTTTTGAGTTTAGTATTGGAGAAATTGATAAAACAAACCCGACAAGATTAATAAAATTAGATACTTCGTACTGTGAGAACATAGTTAATTGGTTAATTAGTTCAGCAAAAAAAACTATTAAGCCCAGCAACAATCCAAATCAAGATAATAATCCAGCTTCATCAGATAAAACATATCAAAAAATTCTTGATATTACTAAGAATTTATTAGATTTGGCATTAAAATTCTTTAAATGACAGAAAATAATAATGATAAAGATTTTGGTTTAGCCTTTTTTGGTAAGACAGACGGCTTGACCATTTATAAATCGCACGGATGTCTAGTGGAAATAGATAAGAATTTCCATAGAAATCTAGCTATCACTATACAATTGCCTTTGGAAAGCATAAAGATTTTTCCTAATTCCGAAATTTGGGCATATACACTAATGGAAATAGAAAAAGTATCTTATGCTAACTATATTAAATATAATTTTGCAGTAGATGCTTATGGTAGGGATAGTTATTATGCAACGGTATTTACTACTAAGCAAGGATTAGTTGCGCCTTTTAGAATAGTTAATATCCTTACTAAAAACAATGAAATCTTATCAAGATGCCTTAACCACAAACAACAGATAAATTTTGAACTAATAAATGATACTCGATTTGACGAAACGTCCATAGAAAAATTAATATTTAATACTATTAATAAATTTGAAGTTGGTAAAATTGGTTTTATCCAATTACAAAACGATGTAACCGCTGAATATGATTTTTTTGCTATTGCAGCAGAAGGAAAATATTCATTCGAAAAATTATTTGCTTCTCACGATTTAAAAGTAAAAGATAGTATAAGAGATAAAATAAGGTTTTTTGATTACAAGGAAGGAACGTTAAATATACCTATTAAAGGAGAAAACTCTAATATTCAAATTAATCAAAATCTTATATCAGATAGCCAGTTAAAGATGAGTGAAGAAGTCGAAAGATTAAAAAGAGAAAAAGAAGAATTGATTAGAGAAAATAATAATCTAAAACGAAGTAACAGCAATGATAATATTAATTTAAAAATTACCTTGACTACTATAATTTCTTTACTTTTTCTCTATTTTTTATACACTTTATTAGCTGATAACGATAAATCTTTTAAAGAAAACGGTAAAATAAGTCAAAATAATAACCAAAGCTCTGAAATTCATACAAATATTAACAGTGTGAAGCCGCTTAATAATAATGAAAATTTATTTAATGAAATCGAAGCGTTTTTAAAAGTAGGTATATATGATGACGAAAAATATAATGAATTAACAGAAAAACT
>JANMGN010000845.1:0-4521 GCA_031374645.1 Chitinophagales bacterium
TAAAAAGGGAAAATTTGCTGCTTTTGTCTGTGACGGACACTCTCGACAACTTTCTGATAATCCCGATAGCAGTATGATTATCACTAAAATGCTCAATTATAAAAGGCATATTGTAGAAAAATATACAGGAAAAGTTAAGTATTATAATGATACAACACTTATTGCCGAAGGAAATCTAAGGAAGGGGCTTCCTCACGGTACATGGAAATATTACAACTGGGAAGGGATTTCTATTTCAGCGATTGATTACAAAAATGGTAAAAAAACGGGTACTGAAATTATTTATGAAAACGGGAATGCACCATATAAAAATGTAGTGGTCAAAAATAAAAAAAGACAGATCTATACTCGATACAATGAATATGGAAAATTAACACTGAAAACTATTGAAAAATTTGATAAACAAGGAAATTCTATAACTTCTGTTGAGATCTTTGATGAAAACAGTAAAATAACTCAAAAATATACTACTTTTCAAATGTCACAAGTATATTTAAGTCCTTCTTATATTGATGATTTTGAGCAATATGGTACAAACGGAAAAATAATCAATAAAGGTAAATATGAAAATGGTGCAAAAATTGGACAATGGTTGGAGCAAAATTCGAAAGACTCTACCCTGGAAACTAAGTTTTATCCAATGATAAAGAAAACCAAAGGTATTTTTGTTTGGTATTACGCTACGGGTATCAAATCAGTGGAAGGCAGGAGAAATAGACAAGGCAAACAAGGAGTTTGGATTTTTTATAATGAAAAAGGCGATATTTCACATACAGAAATATACAAAAATAATAAAAGAAATGGTGTTTCTAAAAATTACGATGAAAAAAATCGGCTAATATCCACAAGAACTTATGTTGATGGTGTTGAAAATGGACCACTCATTAATTTTTATCCTGAAAATGGGCAAATAGAAAGTGAATGTCACTATCAATCTGGCAAAATCGTTGGTTTGGACAAAAGTTATTATGCCAATGGTAATATAAAAGCATTATCCAATTATAATAAAAATGGTGAAGAACATGGAAATACTACGATTTATAATAAAAATGGCACAATATATAGCAATGTTGAATATATTAATGGTCAAATTCATGGACTTTATGTCACTCATGATGAACAAGGTAATGTAATAGAAAAAGGGATGTATGACCACGGTTATAAAGTTGGAGAATGGCTAACTTACTCCGAAAATGGGAAACTAAGAAAACGCTGTATCTACACCAAAGAAAGAAAAACGCCATTAGATAGAGAAAATGAGTGCGAATATTTTGAGCAGTAGTTTTCACTAATCCAACACCTGCAACGCCAATTTTAGGCTTTCTCGCATTTTCGTAGCATCGGGCTTAGTTTTGGAAACGGTACGAATTCCGTATAAAAAATTAGATAAAAAAGTAGCTGCATTGGACGGAGCGATGGTCGTTTTGTATTCGCCTTTTGCTTGTCCTTCTCGTATCAGCGTTTCAAAAGTCTGCTCAAAAGAAAAGACATTATCGGTCACAAATTGACAAATATCAGCATCGAGTAACGCCATTTCGGAGGTCGCATTGGCTAATAAACAACCTTTTGGTGTTTCTGTATCCAAAGAATCGTCCATCAAAAAAGTACAAATTGCCGTAAGTTGCGCCTTAGGAGAAGATGCGTTTTTGAGCATAACCGCCTTGGCATTTTGGTTGGCTTGGGTTTGATAAAACTTCAAAACAGCCAAATACAATTGCTTTTTGTCGCCAAAAGTATCGTATAGGCTCGCCCGATTGATACCCATTCCTGACACCAAATCTTCCATAGAGGTCGCATTATAGCCTTTTTTCCAAAAAACTTGCATCGCCTTTTCTAAGGCTTCTTCTTCTTGAAATGCTTTGTTACGTGGCATATTTTATTATTTTTACAACAAAGATAGCCCTATTTTAGAATAAATATTCCAAAATAGGGCAAAATTTTAAAAAAATCAATTATTATTTTACCATTGCACCGCTGTTCCACCATCTACCAAAAGCTCTGCACCTGTCACATACGAACTATCATCGGAAGCAAAAAAGACAGCTGCTTTTGCGATTTCTGAGGCTTCGCCAAAACGTGCCATCGGGATTTTGGGAATAAAACTTGCTGCAAATGCGCCCAATTCTTCTTCATTCATACCCAATTTGTTGTAAATCGGTGTAGCGATTGCGCCTGGACTAATCGTATTGGCTCTGATTTTTTGACCCGCCAATTCGTAAGCCAATGTTTTAGCAAAATGTACCAAAGCCGCTTTTGATGCGCCATACGCCGCATTGCCCGGCATGGTATCTCTTGCCAAAAATGTAGCATTGAAAATAATAGAAGAGCCTTCGTTGAACATCGGCAATAAAGATTGTACCGTGAAAAATGCACCTCTAAAATTAATATTCATATTGTTGTCAAACGTTTCGAGCGACATTTCGGCAAACGGAGCAAATTGCGCCACACCTGCATTGTAAAAAAAAATATCAATCTTATCAATACCAAGCGCTTTGAGTTGATTGTCAATCTTCCGTAAATCTTCCATTTTTGCAGCATCATTGATGATGCCAATAGTACCTGCTCCGAGGTTTTTTGCAGCTTCCGCAACGGCTTCTGCATTGCGTCCTGTGATGATAACTTTTGCGCCTTCTGCGATAAATGCTTCGGCTGTTGCATAACCAATTCCACTATTTCCACCCGTAATGACAGCAACTTTTCCTTGTAACTTACTCATTGTTAATTATTTGTTTTGGAACAATCGTTCCGTTATTAATTTAAAAAAATCCACTTGACTACTATCAAGTGGTTTGACGCTGCAAAGATACAGGTATTGGAACGAACATTCCAAATTAATTTTAAATTATTTTAATCTTTTTTTTAATAAAAATGAAATTCCGTAAAAAATACCATAAATTCCGTATTATCTTCTATTTTCGACACACAAAACACCTATATCTTTGCACCATCATTAGCCCCTTCTAAATCCTCTCCGAAAGGGAGAACTTATTTGATAATAAAATTATTAAAATGACAACATTAAAAAGTATAGCACAAAAAGTGCAGTTGAATACTCAAAATCATGGTCGTGGTTTTATCACAATAGACCTTTCGAGCCAAATTTTAAACATTGACCCGTTCTTGATCATGACGGATTTTCAGATGTCGCAACCTTTCTTTCCGCCGCATCCGCACGCAGGCGTTTCGGTAATGACTTATATGTTGGAAGACTCCGAAGGTGCATTTATCAACCGTGACTCGTTGGGCGATCATAGTCGTATTGGAGCAGGTGCTGTGCACGTTACACAAGCAGGAAAAGGCGTACAACACGAAGAAGTGCCTGAAATCAATGGAAAAACGTCACATGGTTTACAGATTTGGATTAATCACTCGGCAGAAAATCGACTTGCTCCGCCAAAGGCTTTTCATGCAGATAGTGAAGATGTTACAGAAGTTTTTTTAGGCGATGAAGCAGGAAAAGTACGTGTCATTCAAGGCGAATATGAAGGTAAAAAAGCAGCTTTTGATTTGCTTACGCCTGTACAATTGTATGATGTACAATTAACTCCCGAACAAACCTTGACGCTCAAAGGCGACGAAAGCACTTTCGTTTTTGTACTCAAAGGAGATGCTTTGATAAATGGCGAACCTTTTAAAGCTACCGATGCTGCCGCTTTTGACAAAAATGGCAATTCCGTAGAAATTACCACGGGTGCAAATGGTGTGCAATTGATGTTTGCTGCCGCAAAACCTTTGGCAGCGCCTATCGCTTTTGGCGGACCTTTCGTAATGGACAATGCCGAACAACTTATGGAAACCAAACGCCGCTATGGTCGTGGCGAAATGGGTATTTTAGAACCGTCAGTAGAATTTTAATAAACGATGAAAAAAAATTTTGTAATACTATTGTTTTTAATGAGTGGAAATATCCTATTTTCGCAACCGAATGTGCCAATTCAGATGTTGCGCTACAATGACAACTTTACGAATTTGCGCACCGACACAGTCCGTACAGGTTTTGGAAAAATAAAAATGATAAATTTGGGTAAAAATACTTGGCTGTCTTTTGGTGGAGAAATTCGTGAGCAATTTCAATACTTTGATAATCAGAACTTTGGAGATGTGCCGCCTACTTTTAAGGAAGTTTCGACGGGACAACTTTGGCATCGTGCGATGGCTCATGCGAACTTGGAATTTGGTCAAAAAGTACGTTTTTTTACTCAAATTAACAATACCAATCGTTTTTTTAATCCCAATCCTTTGACACCCGAAATTGATGAAAATCGGCTTTCGTTGCATCAAGCTTTTGGAGATTTTAATTTGAATAAAACGGTCAGTTTGCGCATCGGACGACAAGAGTTGGCTTATGGAAACAATCGTTTATTGACTTTTCGGGAAGGACCAAATAGCCGAATGTCTTTTGATGGCGCAATTTTGAAATGGAAAAAAGGCAATTGGTCACTCGATGCCTTGGCGATTTCGCACGTTTTTGGACAAGAAGGTATCAACGATGATCAGGCTTTCAAAGATTTGATTTCGGCT
>JANMGN010000851.1:0-2693 GCA_031374645.1 Chitinophagales bacterium
AGAGTTAATATAGTAAAAGGTAAGAAAAATGACTACATTTTTATATTTAAAGAGAACTTCATTAGTATTGAGCTGACTATTAAAAAGGTAAAAAAACATAGCGAGTATGATTTAGATATTTACAATATGTTTTATCCAACAAGTCATTTTACGTGCTTACATGATAATAATGATTTGACAATTAATGCGATACTAAAAAAATCCAAACAAAAATACTTGCTTATTAATGTATGGTCTCCGTTCTGCGAACCATGCTTAAAATCATTCAATATTTTATTAGATGCGCCTAATCATTCAATTGAATTATTAAATTTATCAGAAGAAGAGTATAACGAATCGACAAAATCAACCTTACTTCAACACAAGTTAATTGGACACATATATTTTATCAAAAAATCAGACTTGAGTGTTAAAATAAGTGGTTATCCTAATTATTCATTGTATGACATTAAATCAAAAAAATTACTTCTTTCAAGTTCCAATATCAATAGTATTTTAAACTATGCTTACAAGAAAAATCTTAAAAATTAAAATTTTTGTGATTCTTACACTCTCACTTATAGGTTTATCCAATGGATTGAGCCAAAAACAAAACTTAAAAGTCCTTGTTATTGGAAATAGTTTGGTATATTGGAATAATTTTCATGAAAATTTTGAAAATACATGTAAGCAAAATGGAAAAAATATTTATCTAAAAACAATTGCTTATCCTGGTATAGAATTGATGGAACACTTTAAGTTTTGTCCAGATTCTTCAAAAGGCTATACAGTCTTAAACCTGTGTCCAAACAAAAAACCTCCAGCAATTGAAGCTCTAAAAAGTAATCTTTGGGATATTGTCATCTTGCAAAATCCTGATTATGATGGTAGTATATTCCCTCAAGAAGTAATTGATAGTGTCCGTATATATGGAGGAAATCAATGTAAAATATTCATATACGAACAATTTTCAACTATACTTTATTCTTATGCAAAACGAAATACAGAAGTTATAAATATTCAAACTGCGCTAAGAAAAAACTTGAAAAATAGTGATGTTAAGTATTTACCTATTGGAGAGGTTTTTCACTTTGTCAGTACAAACTATCCTAATTTAGATATTTTTGACAAAGATTATGAACATCCCAATCCAATAGGTTCTTTTCTACAACTCGGTATTATATACAAAAGTATTTACAAGGAATTTCCTAAAAAAAAGAAATTTCTATTTTTTAGTAAATATAATAAATTGATAACAATCTTGCGCCAATATGATTCAAGAAAAACCTAAGAAAGTCAGAATATTTTCACACAAAAGAGATATATCAACCAATAATGTAATAGATTGGTTGATAAATTTTGGTTGCATATGTGAACGGATAAATAATATTTCAATATCAACAGCAAACGAAATCACATTTAGCATTCCACTTAATGAAAAAAACAAGATAGGCATTGCTGAAATAAACTCTGTGTGGTTCAGAAAAAACTGGTTTTATCACAGTGAATTAAAAGATGCTGATTTATTAGTAAAAGGTCATTTAAAGGAGGAATTAGATACATTTCAAGCGGCAATATTTAAAATATATCAAAGGTCACAATCTATTAAAGTATTAGGAACAAATGGAACTACTGATTTTTACTGTGGTATAAACAAACAATATGTTTTATTTGAAGCAAACGAATTAGGAATTAATATTCCACCAACAATAGTAAGTAACAGTGTTAAAGAAATAAAGGCATTTAAAGACTATTATGGCAGTATTATTTCAAAGCCAATTTCAGATCCCATTTTTTTATGGGGATATAATAGCAGTTATTCAATGTATACCGCTGAGATTGATGATTCTATTCCAAATATAGAGCGATGTTTTCCTACTATGTTTCAAAAAAAAATTGATAAAAACATAGAAATTAGATCATTCTTTATTGATGGTAAATTTTATTCAAGTGCTATATTTTCACAAACAGATTTAAAAACAGTAGAAGATTTTAGAAATTACAACGACTCGCAACCGAACAGAAATGTTCCATATAAACTACCTGTCGTTATAAGTAATAAGTTGAAAAAACTTATGAAAATATTAAAATTAAACACAGGTTCAATAGACTTAATTTTATCTAATGATGGTGAGTATTATTTTTTAGAGGTCAATCCTGTTGGGCAATTTGGAATGGTCTCTAATCCTTGTAACTATCATCTTGACAAAATAATCGCTGAATATTTAAAAAATGAAAAATAACGTTTTTGACAAACTGGATATAAAAAATTCTTTGGAACTGAAGATTTACCAGAGACATTGCCTCTATATTATTATTCAATTACTAAGAAACATCTTGCAGATGTATCGCATATTCGTTTTGAGAAATGCGATTTGTATCAAGGAGAAATTATTGCAACCTCATTTTACAAACCAATTTCAAAAATTTATTTTCTTAATGAAGAATAATTATTTTATGCTTTTTGCTTGCTGTATACCAGTTAAAGGAATACACAGAAGTATTATTTGTGATACACAAAGGTCAAAATATATATTTATTGATAATGATGTTTATGATATTCTTATCAAAACAAAGAAAAAATCTTTATCAACGATATTGAATTTTTTTCCACAAGATAGTCATTTGAGTATAGTTTCGTTTTTTGATTTTCTTGTTACCAACGAATTAGGTTTTTATACTGAGTCCCCCAGTAATTTTCCCCCTATTAATTT